>JBGCEU010000020.1:0-35259 GCA_045106535.1 Akkermansiaceae bacterium
CAGGCGCACTCCCAGTCACGAGTCGGCCCAAAGATACGCTCACAGAAGAGACCACCTTTTTCTGGTTTGAAGGTACGATAGTTAATCGTCTCAGGGTTCAGCACTTCGCCGCTGGACCATGAACGGATAATTTCAGGAGACGCCACAGTGATTGCGACGTGATCGAACTGCTCGGGCTTGTCATTTACCCCGAAGAGTTCACGCAGATTAGTTTCAACGCTCATAATAAATTTTAAGTTGTTAGTGTTAAGTTTTAAGTTTGGTTGTTTACTGCGGATTAGAGTGTGAGGTCATCGAGTGAGAAGTCAGCACCACCGGCCTTCGGCTTACCACCCGTTCCTGGGCGGACGTCGAGGCAGAGTGACTGCATTTCCTTCATCAGGACGTTAAAGGACTCCGGAGTGCCCGCCTCGAGGGTGTTGTCCCCCTTGACGATCGCCTCGTAAATCCTTGTTCGACCCTGCACGTCATCAGATTTGACGGTAAGAATTTCCTGAAGGGTGTAAGCGGCACCGTATGCTTCCAGTGCCCACACCTCCATCTCACCGAATCGCTGACCACCATACTGTGCCTTACCACCAAGCGGCTGCTGGGTGACGAGTGAGTATGGACCAACGGCACGGGCGTGAATCTTATCGGCAACCAAGTGGCCTAGCTTAAGCATGTAGATCATGCCAACCACGACCGGGTTTTGGAATGCCTCACCAGTGCGACCGTCATAGAGGGTCGACTTACCAGCTGTTGAGCCATCCTTGCCGTCACCAATCCAGGTGAATCCTTCCACCTTCTTGGCTTCGCTCATGAACTTCCAGATCTCGTCCTCTGGGATACCGTCGAAAATCGGGGTAGCCACGGTGAATCCGAGCGCCTTAGCTGCAACACCGAGGTGCGTTTCAAGAACCTGCCCGACGTTCATCCGTGATGGCACACCAAGTGGGTTCAGGCAGATCTCAACTGGAGTTCCGTCGGAGAGGAACGGCATGTCCTCTTCAGGAACGATCGTAGCAACCACACCTTTGTTTCCGTGACGTCCAGCCATCTTATCACCGACGCTAAGTTTGCGTTTGGCGGCGACAAAGACTTTGACCTCCTTGATGGCACCGGGATCGATTTCCTCGCCGGACTCGAGCTGGTCGAGACGGCGCTCACGGTCAACGTCGAGTTCGCCGAAGCGGCCTTCGAATGTTGAAATGATTTCGAGAATCTTGTTACGGATTGGTGATGGATCGATCTCAATATGATCGTAGATCGCGGCGAGCTTGCGGAGAAGCGTCTTAGTGATCTTGCGGTTCGCAGGGATGATGATTTCACCGGTCTGTGCATCGACGACGTCGAGAGGGATCTTCTCTCCTAACAAGATGTCCGAAAGCTTCTCGGTCAACTGCTCGGTGAGCTGGTCTTTCTTCTTTTTGTAGTCGTCGTTGATCTTCTTGACCTGCTTCTTGAGCTTGGATGGATCCAGCTCATTCTCGCGTTTGCGGGCAAGTCCGTGAGTCACCACACGGATGTCTTGGACGATTCCCGTGCAACCGGATGGCACACGAAGCGAGGTGTCCTTAACGTCAGCGGCTTTCTCACCGAAGATCGCGCGGAGGAGTCGCTCCTCAGGAGCAAGCTCGGTCTCCGACTTCGGTGTGATTTTTCCTACCAGAATGTCGCCAGGCTTAACCTCGGCTCCCACGCGGATGATGCCATCGTGGTCGAGATTTTTCAGTGCCTCATCACCGACGTTCGGGATGTCACGAGTGATTTCCTCAGGTCCTAGCTTGGTATCGCGAGCGGCGCACTCAAACTCGGAGATGTGGATGGAGGTGTAAATGTCCTCCTTCACCACCTTCTCGGAAATAACGATGGCATCCTCGAAGTTATATCCGTTCCATGGCATGAATGCCACAAGGATGTTGCGTCCGAGTGCCAGCTCACCGCCTTCTGTGTTCGGCCCATCTGCTAGGACGTCACCTACTTTAATCTTGTCCCCAAGAGAAACGATAGGTTTCTGGTTTAGGCAGGTGCCGGCATTAGAGCGCATGAACTTGCGCAGTGGGTAAGCGAAGATTCCCTTTTTCGGGTTACTTTTCACGGCAGTCATGTCGGAGAGGAACTTCTCGTCTGAGACGGGGAGCTTACCATCCTTACTTGTGATGATGATTTCCGCGGTGGCAGCGGCAATAATTCCATCTGCTTCAGCGGTAATCACAGCACGTGAATCTTCGGCTGCCTTTGCTTCGAGTCCAGTTCCCACAAGTGGGGCATCGGAGATCAGAAGTGGTACACCTTGGCGCTGCATGTTCGCACCCATCAGAGCGCGGTTAGCGTCATCGTGCTCAAGGAATGGAATAATTCCAGCGGCCACAGAGACGAGCTGCTTAGGTGAGACGTCCATGTATTCCACGGTTTTGGGATCCACCTCGATAAATTCGCCTTTCTCACGAGCGGTGATTTTTTCCGTGAGGAAGTTACCTTTTTTATCGATTGGGTTATTCGCCTGAGCGATCAGAAAGTCTTCTTCCTGGTCAGCGGTGACGTATTCGATCTGGTTAGTCACTTTACCGTTCTTGACGCGGCGGTAAGGAGTCTCGATGAATCCAAACTCGTTGATGCGTGCGTAGGTGCAGAGTGAGTTAATCAGGCCAATGTTAGGACCCTCGGGAGTCTCAATCGGGCAGATACGTCCGTAGTGGGAAGTGTGAACATCTCGCACTTCGAATCCGGCACGGTCGCGGTTCAAACCACCAGGTCCGAGAGCGGATAGACGGCGCTTGTGAGTCAGTTCGGCCAGAGGGTTAGTCTGATCCATGAACTGGGACAGCTGTGAGCGACCAAAGAAGTCACGGATGACAGCACTGAGTGCTTTCGGGTTGATAAGCTTCTGTGGTGTCATTCCCTCAAGGTTGACGTCAAACAGAGTCATACGCTCTTTTACGAGACGCTCGGTACGGGCGAGACCAACGCGGCACTGATTACCGAGTAGTTCACCCACAGCACGCACGCGGCGTGATCCAAGGTGATCGATATCGTCGAGCATACCGTCGCCTTTTTTCAGACCGAGTAGGTATTTTACGGCACCCAAGAAATCTTCAGGAACCATAACGCGGGTGTGGGAATCCACATCCAGCTTGAGCTTCTGGTTGATCTTATATCGGCCGACGCGGGTCAGATCGTAGCGCTTTTCATCGAAGAACAGACGGTCGAGCAGTGCCTTTGAGTTGGTGACCGTAGGTGGATCACCAGGGCGGAGCTTACGATAGATGTCCTTGAGAGCAGACTCTTCATCGTGTGCAGGGTCTTTCTTAAGGGACTTGAGAAGAATTTCATCTTCACGAGAATCAATCACGTCAATTGTCTTGTGACCGAGCTCCATGAGCTGGTGCACGTTTCCAATCGTAAGTGGCTCGTATGCCTTCACAATGACAACTTCGTCATCAAGGATATCTTCGAACGCAACTTTCTGCGCGAGTTCCTCCTCATCAAGCTTCTTGTTGAGCTTGAGTTTCTCAACATTGTAAAAGTGCTCACAGAGATCACGGTCGGTCGGCCATCCCATGGCACGCAGGAAGGTCGTGGCGAGGAACTTACGGCGGCGGCGGCGGCGATCGAGGTAGACGTAGAGAAGATCGTTGGTGTCGAACTGAGTCTCAAGCCATGAACCGCGGTCAGGAATGATACGGAATGAGTGGAGCAGCTTGCCATTCAAGTGAGTGGAAGTCTCAAAGCAGATACCCGGCGAACGGTGAAGCTGTGATACGATGACACGCTCAGCACCATTGATAACGAAAGTACCACGGCGAGTCATCATTGGCATTTCACCCATGTAGACGCGCTCTTTTTTCGTGCCAGACTCATCCTTGAGCTTAAAAGTCACGTAGAGAGCCGCAGAGAAGGTCTCACCTGTCTGGAGGGACTCAAGTGCTGTAGCCTTAGGATCCTCGATATCGTAGGCAATAAATTCAAGAGTGATTGCTTCATCATAGCTCTTGATGGGGAAGATCTCGCGGAAGACTGCTTGCAGTCCCGAGTCTTCGCGCTGGGATGCGGGGATTTCCTTTTGCAAAAAATCCTCGTAGGATTTGCTTTGAACCTCAATCAAGTTTGGGGGTTCGATGACTTCCTCAATAGTTCCGTAGTAACGTCTGTCGGCCATGGTAGTAATATATGTTAGGTATCTCCCGGATCAGCGGGAGGCTGTTGGGCGGGGGTGCTTGTTTGTGAAATTTAGGAAAGAAACCAGATGGTCAGTCAGAGTTTCTGTGTTGTGCCGTGAGGCAGCTTTTTTGATGGGTGCCGTGAGGCACGTTTGCCCGCACTGTTTCCAGTCCGGGCGGGGTCGCTGTTAGATGGCTGACTTGTGCGCAGTGCCAGTGAAGGCACCACGCACAAAGAAAGCCTTATTGGTGTAGAACCAGGTGACTACTTGAGTTCAACCTTGGCGCCAGCATCCTCGAGCTTGGCCTTAGCGGCGTCAGCATCTTCTTTGGAAGCAGCTTCAAGGACGGGAGTGGGTGCACTCTCGACAAGCTTCTTGGCGTCAGCAAGTCCAAGTCCGCTAGCAACTTCGCGCACTGCCTTAATGACAGCGATCTTGTTACCACCGGCTTCAGCAAGCACGACGTCGAATTCAGTCTTTTCCTCGGCAGGTGCAGCATCGCCGGCAGGGCCAGCAACTGCAACAGCAGCAGGAGCGGCGGCGGAAACGCCCCACTCTTCTTCGAGGGATTTTACAAGCTCAGCGGCTTCAAGCACGGTGAGTTTGCCCAGTTCTTCAGCTAATTTAGTTAGGTCAGCCATTTTGTATTTCTCCTTTGTTGGTTACGTCGCGCCCGGAGCTTCCGGACATTTCAGCTCTTATGCCTAAGATCCGACGTGGGAACCTTATTTTTTATCAGGCGCTTCCCTGGAGGGGGATAACGCCATCCGTTCAGATTGTTTGTTAGTTTTCCTCCTTTGCGGCAATGACGCGGGCCAGCGATGAAGCGGGCTCGTTGAGGGTGCGGACCAGCTTGGATGCCGGAGCGTTGATGACAGCGAGAAGCTGCGAGAGCAGAACTTCGCGTGAAGGCAGGTCTGCGAGGGCAGTGATCTGTGCGCTATCGAGTACATCGCCATCGAGAATACCTGTCTTAACTTCAGGCTTCTTGAACTCCTTGACGAAGTTCTTAATTGTCTTAGCCGCGCCACAGACATCGGACTCGCCAGTGACGAATGCCGTTTGCCCAAGTAGGTGCTCGGAAATGTCAGGCAGCTCGGCATTTTCAAGTGCTTTGCGCATGTAGGTGTTCTTAGCGACATGGCACTCAGAACCGTTATCGATAAGGCGGGTACGGAGCTCGTTGAACTCGGGAACCGTCATTCCGGTGTAGTCAACCACCAGAACGAAAGGGGATGAATTGACGCGCTCGAAGAGCTCATCGATGATGTATTTTTTATCAGGATTCATGGTCTTGTTTCTCTCTGAGGTTGATTAGTTCGTTGCGTAGAGGGAGTTCTCCAGGGAAACGCCGGGGCACATGCTCGCGGCGATAGTAACGTTCTGGATGTAGTTTCCTTTGGCGGATGCTGGTTTAGCTTTGACGACACTCTCGATGAGTGCCTGAGTGTTAGCGAGAAGCTGATCCTCCGAGAAGGATGCCTTGCCAACAGCGGCAGCAATGTTGCCATTCTTGTCGAGCTTGTAATCGATGCGACCAGCCTTCACTGCGTTCACAGCTGTGGCGGTGTCTTCGGTGACGGTGCCTGTCTTCGGGTTGGGCATTAGGCCACGGGGTCCGAGAACACGGGCGATCTTACGGACTTCAAGCATTGCGTCAGGTGTAGCGACGGCAGCATCGAAATCAGTGTATCCACCTTGAATTTTCTTAATGAGCTCTTCCATACCAACTTCGTCTGCTCCTGCTTCAGTGGCAGCCTTGGCTGCGTCACCGGTGGCGAATACGACGACTTTGACACTCTTACCCGTTCCGTGAGGGAGGGCAACGGAGCCACGAACCATCTGGTCGCTTTTCCGAGGATCCACACCCATATTGAATGCGAGAGTGACGGTAGGATCGAACTTGGGTGCCGGGAATTTCTTGATAATTCCTACGGCTTCTTCGAGTGCGTATTGCTTGTCTTCTTCGACAAGCTCAGCGGCTTTTTGGTAGCGTTTGCTTCTTTTGCTCATGGTTTTGGTTGCAGTGCGAACGAGCTGTTAGCTCTCCTGCGGTTTGTTGTTTTTTAGAAGCGGTTTTTAACCGCCTTAGATTTGAGGGAAGAGGTTGGAAACCTCTTCTACGTCCGTTACATTCCCTTGATCTCAAGACCCATCTGGCGGGCAGTGCCTGCGAGAATCTTTGCGGCTTGCTCGGGATCGTTGGTATTGAGGTCTGGCATTTTGATGTTCACCACCTCCATCAGCTGATCTTTGGTGATGCTGCCGCAAGACTCGGTGTTAGGCTCACCTGATCCTGAAGCGATTTTGGCCGCCTTCTTGAGAAGAACAGCTGCTGGTGGCTGCTTGGTGATGAAGGTGAAGGATTGATCCTTATAGACCGTGATGATCGTAGGGAGAAGGTCTCCTGCCTGCTTTTGGGTAGCGGCGTTGAAGTCCTTACAGAACTGCATGATGTTCACCCCTGCCTGACCGAGTGCGGGGCCGACGGGTGGAGACGGGTTTGCTTGACCTGCCTGGATTTGCAGTTTGAGGACTGATTTTACTTCCTTTGCCATGGTGGTGGTAGTGTTTGTTAGGTTTTGTTATGGTTAATGATTCCGCTATTCACGGCTACATTGGAGAGAGTGTGTATTAGGCTTTTTCAACCTGCCAAGCATCGAGTTCGACTGGGGTATCGCGTCCGAAGATGGTAACTGAAACGAGCATCTTGCCAGTTTCGTGGTCGATTTCTTCGATGGTGCCGGTCTGACCTTCGAATGGACCATCGCCGACTTTAACTGTATCGCCAGTCTCGAAACTGATCGCTGGGCGGACGTTTTCTTCACGCTCCTTGATCTGGCCGAGCATACCGTCGACTTCGCGCTGGCGCATGGGGATCGGCTTGTCTTTGGTTCCTGCGAACCCGATGACACCGTCCATTTCCTTGATGAAATACCAAGTTTTGTCGACGAGTTGCTTATCGTCATCGAACAGCATCATGTTGACAATGATGTAGCCGGGGAAGAATTTGCGTTTGGTTTCGATTTTCTTGCCCTTGCGGTTTTCCTCGACGCGCTCTTGAGGAACGAGAACCTCGTAGATGTAGTCGCCTAATTCCTCGGCCTCGGCATTACGCAGAATACGGTCGCGAACTTTCTGCTCTTGGCCGGAGAGAACGTGAACGACGAACCATTGCTTTTTTGCTTCAGGAATTGCGGGCATGACGATTGGAAAAATGAGTGTGGTAATAAACTGGAAATAGAAGATATCGACTAACCAACGCTAGTCAGCAAACCGATGACCTTCGTAGCAATCAGGTCAAAGAGAGCCACGAAGCCCGCGAGCAGGATCATGGCAATAAGAACAACGATGGTAGAATCCACGAGTTCTTTATATTTTTGGAAACCTTTTGCTTTGGGATCACTGTCCCAAGGCCATGAAGCCTTGCGTAGTTCGGCTTTGACTTAGTGAATGAAGGTGGCGATTTTCCTGAACATGCTTATTATAGTTGGGTAGCTCGGATGGGAGGCTTGGTTAATTTCGTGATGTGCGGCGGAGTAATGTTTTGAAAAGCTGGCAGGGCAGACAGGACTCGAACCTGCGACCCTCGGTTTTGGAAACCGATGCTCTACCAATTGAGCTACTGCCCTGTGTTGTCTGCTTGCTTTTCAGGAAAAGGCATCAATGTCTCCGAGGCTCTGATGCGATGTTTGTGGATGCGGTTTCTTTAGGCGACTGAGGGGCACCCCGACAATATGGTGTCGGAGTGCCCCTGAAAACCAGTCTTAGATAGCAGATGCCCGGGGTATGGGTTTCTGCCAGACCTAAAGTGTCGCTAATTTAGTCGAGGATGTCAGCAACACGTCCTGCGCCGACGGTGCGGCCACCTTCGCGGATAGCGAAGCGCATGGTTTTTTCCATGGCAATTGGTGTGATGAGATCGACTTCGAGCTCGACGTTGTCGCCAGGCATAACCATCTCGACGCCGTCAGGAAGCTTGATGCTGCCTGTCACGTCTGTGGTACGGAAGTAGAACTGCGGACGGTAGTTCGAGAAGAATGGTGTGTGACGGCCACCCTCATCCTTGGAGAGAACGTAGATCTCGCCCTTGAACTTGGTGTGTGGAGTCACGCTACCTTTCTTGGCAATAACTTGGCCACGCTCGAGGTCGTCTTTCTTGAGACCACGGACGAGAAGTCCAACGTTGTCACCTGCACGACCTTCGTCGAGAAGCTTACGGAACATTTCAATGTCAGTGATGGTAGTGACTTGAGTGTCGCGAATACCGACGATCTCAACTTCTTCCATCTTCTTGACGATACCACGCTCAATACGGCCAGTGGCAACAGTTCCACGACCTTCAATTGAGAACACGTCCTCAATAGGCATGAGGAAGTCCTGATCAACTGGGCGCTCTGGCTCAGGGATGTAGCTATCAACAGCTTCCATGAGCTTAAGGATGTTTGCCTTATGGTCGGCATCGCCTTCAAGAGCCTTGAGTGCGGAGCCTTTGATGACGGGAATGTCGTCACCAGGAAATTCATAATCGCTAAGCAGCTCGCGGATTTCCATTTCGACGAGCTCAAGGAGCTCCTCGTCATCGACCTGGTCGGTCTTGTTCATGAAAACAACGAGTGCAGGAACGCCTACCTGACGGGCAAGCAGGATGTGCTCACGAGTCTGGGGCATTGGGCCGTCAGCAGCGGAAACAACAAGGATACCACCGTCCATCTGTGCGGCGCCGGTAATCATGTTCTTAACGTAGTCAGCGTGACCTGGGCAGTCAACGTGTGCGTAGTGACGGTTCTCTGTCTCATACTCAACGTGTGCAGTGGAAATGGTGATACCGCGCTCACGCTCCTCGGGAGCGGCGTCGATCTCATCATATGCCTTTGCCTCACTGCCGTTTGCTTCTGCAAGCACGTTGGTGATAGCTGCGGTGAGAGTAGTTTTGCCGTGGTCAACGTGGCCGATTGTGCCGACGTTGACGTGTGGCTTGTTTCTTTCGAATGCTTCTTTAGCCATGGTTTTGTAGTAGTTGTGATAGCCCTCTCGGGCTGCTGGTTTTTCTTAGTCTTAGGTCTGTTTTGACCCTCGTGGAGGATCAGGCTTGGGTGCTACGTAGCTTCCGCGATTCCCGTGGTAGGTCAGGAGACGAAAACTGGCAGACTTTTTACTCTGGACTGGAGCTCTTGAGCGGAATTGAACCGCCGACCTCGTCCTTACCAAGGACGCGCTCTACCCCTGAGCTACAAGAGCTTTCGCCCTGAGCACTCTCCCTCGGTTTTACAAGGAATACAGCCCCTCCAAGCCCGTAAAAACCGAGACCAGAAACACCATATCCACTCGCTAATCCTCTGGAAAGCGGGCGGCACGCTAGCAGAGAGTGAACGACTGTCAAAAAAAATCTCTGTAATTTCTATCTTTTTTGATAAGGACTGTGAAATGCGGATTTCGCCCGAATTCATAAGGAATTTTTGATATTCTTATATTATCTACTATTCGCGGGTCACTACTTTTTCTGCGGGGTGCTGATGGAGCAATCTCCAAACACCAGGCATGACAAAAACCGCACACCCCATAGTCAGCAAAATACCAATAGAACATAGGGTTCCCATGCCCGCCAGAGCGGCATTTGATGCCATACCCAGTGAGCCAAATCCGATCGCAGTAGAAACACCGCAGAAAATCAGCGCTTTACCGATGCCTTCCCAGACTCTAGCTGGATGCCCTGCGTGTCGCCTCAAAGCCATCACCATATGGATTCCATAGTCCATCCCCATGCCGAGCAGCAGTGGTACGGTCACAATATTGAGCATATCCCAATCAATTCCAAATAACCGCATTCCAGCAGCCACTAATAGCATCGGCGCAGCCAGCGTAGAGGAAACGAGGATCACATCCTTTACATCCCGGAATACAATAATCAACATAACCAGAAGTATCATACCCATGGGGACAAAAATGTGGGTCACGTCCCTGTAAATCAGTGGCAACACCGCTGGGCTAAGTAATGCCCAACCTGAGGTGTATGCGCCATCGCCGTTGAGCCTTCTCAAAGCCACCAGATCATCAGCGTCAGGCTTATCTACCGCATCAGTGATGATCTTTACACGGGCTAGCCCACCACCGTCTGGATTTCTCCACAGATAACTCTGCAAAATTTCTTGCGCAGCTATACTCTCTGGATAAATGGCACCATCTGCTTGCGCAAATTTTTTCATGGCAGTAAAAACCCCCTCGGACAGAAGAAGCCCGCTGTTGGAGTATCCAACATCCCGTGCTTCACCCATGATTCTCTCTCGCGCTGCCAGTAGCTGATTTAAGTTCTTGAGGTTTTGGTGCTGCCTACTGGCGTTCGGCCAGAGGCTGATCGGCACGTTCCCCTGAGTGATGTCACCGCGACTTTGCGCATCGACCACGCGATTTTTTACAGCGGCAAGACGCTTGAGCATTTCTTCATCACTATCTGACTCGACCACCACTTGCACACCAAGAGAGTTCCATTCCGGCATGTGTTGCTTAATTTGAGCCATCGCGTTCATGCCCGGAGAAACCGAAGGCTGCATCACTGAAAAATCGAAAGTAATCCGCGGCAGGCCTCTAGTCAGCAGAACGCTTCCAGAAAATATTAAGATCAAAGCCAAGACAACGGCAGCAAACCTAGACGGCAAAAAAGAAAATTTACCTCGCACGAAAGTATCCAACTTGGGCGTCCCGCTTCCGAGCATAGCCACAGATACCCGACTGACAATAGGTATGTAGAGGGTGAGTATGACAGCGGCGCCAGATAAAATACCGATCGCAACCAATACACCAAGCTGACGAATACCAGGGAGGCTACTCATGCACAGCGCAGCAAAAACTGCAGATGTAGTGACTGACGCCCACAGGATACCTTTAGTCACTGCTTGCCTTAGTTGTCGTTCATCCTGCCCCGAGACGCGTGCCTCTTGGCAAACGACCATACCGTAGTCGACAGCCAGTCCGATCAAAATAGAAGCAAAACCGACGCTCATCATGCTGAGGTTACCGTAAATCAAACTGGCAAAACCTAGTGTGAGAGAAAAAATAAGAATCAACATACTAGCGAGCGCGATCAGTAGCCAGAACCTGCGCTGCATCCACCAGAAAAGAAGGCTAACCAGCACGAGCGTTACACCCACCGTTCCCCTAACATCATTTTCCATACCATCGCCCACCTCTGAGGTGAATACAGGCCCGCCTGTGTATGCGATCTCCAACCAATCTCGGTCTCCAGCTTCACGCCAATCTCTGGCGGCTCCCTTCACCTGCTCGATCCATCTCTTTGTTTCGCGATATCCACTAACCGCATCGCTCGGCCTAACAAAAACTAGATGCAACATGCCGTTTCCGCTCTCGTACCCACCACCCTCCGAATCATTTCCTCGAAACACACCCATGGCTGAGTGTCGAAAAAAGCCAAGGGGATCTCGTGATCCTAACTGCATGGCCGCGACATCCATTTCAGTACCAAGGCGCTCAATCGATTGCTCAAGCGTTTCCTTAGATTTCCCACTTTCAAAATTCCTGAGAAGTCGATCCCACTCACTCGGGTCTCCATTGATCCATACATAAGCAATAAGTTCACCCAAACCTTGGGTATCTTCTTCGAAAACAGGCCTGCAGCGCGCCTCGCTCACTATGCCAGACTTTTTCAGATGCTTAGAAAGTGAATCTGCCTCATCCACTAATAAGCCCGCATCCTCGTCATTGCACTCCATGGTGATGATCAACGCACCTCCACGCTCCAATACGTCACGATAAGATTTTAATCCATACACCTCCGGTTCCTCGTCGGGTAACATCGCAAGAATATCGGTGTCAAAGCCCATGCGCAGAAGCCCCGCAAGGGACACAAGAAGGAGAGCTAAGGCGATGATTATCTTACGCACGCGGCTATATCTATAATTTAGAGACTTGCTTGTCGAGCGAGCCTTACAGGATAACACCCAGATCGATATCGTATAGATGTTGCCAACTTTTCTGAATCCACTAAGTTACTCCATGTGACGTTTTTGACACACAACATAGCAATCATTGCGAGCACCCCAGATCCTCAGTGGGGCACGATCATTATGGGGCTGCTAGGCGGACTCGCTCTCTTCTTGTTGGGAATGGACATGATGTCAGAGGCTCTCAAGCTCATTGCCGGTGATGGACTACGGACGATGCTCGCCCGACTTACGAAAAACCGTTTCACAGGCGCAGCTGCTGGCGCAGTGGTAACATCCATCATCCAGTCGTCATCAGTGACAACCGTACTTGTTGTGGGATTTATCTCCGCCGGTCTGATGAATCTATCACAAAGCATCGGCATCATCATGGGAGCCAACATCGGCACGACCATGACCGCCCAAATCATCGCGTTCAAAGTCACCAAATACGCGCTCGCACTCATTGCAGGAGGTTTCTCCATGACTTTCATTTTCAAAAACGAACGCGTCCGCCACTATGGCAAGGCGATCATGGGTCTGGGGCTGGTGTTCTTCGGCATGCAGATGATGAGTGACGGCACAGGGCCACTCAGATCCTACGAGCCCTTTATCGAATTCATGAAGGGCATGGACTCACCGCTGTTAGGCATCGCGTTTGGGGCACTGTTCACAGCCATTGTGCAGAGTTCCTCCGCGACCACCGGCATCGTCATCGTTCTGGCGAGCCAGGGGTTTCTTCCCCTCCCCGCCGGTATCGCTCTGATTTTTGGAGCAAATATCGGCACCTGTTTCACCGCATGGCTGGCATCCCTAGGGAAATCCTGCGAGGCCAAACGCGCGGTCGCAGTCCACGTGCTCTTCAACATCGCGGGTGTCGCCGTGTGGTTCTTTTTTATACCGTGGCTCGCTGACATTATAACTAGTATCTCACCAGAATCCTCGGATCTTTCCGGAAACGAGAAACTCGCAGCCGATACCCCGCGTCAGATTGCGAATGCCCATACCGTATTCAATATCACCAACACGCTTCTATTCATCGGCTTCACCGTACCATTCGCAAGGCTTGTCACTCGGCTGATTCCGGACAAACCCTCCTCTAACAGAGAATCTTACAGACCCAAGTATCTGGACACTTCACTACTGGCCACTCCGGCGATGGCTCTTGACGCGACTCGGATGGAGCTAAGCCGCATGGGAACGGTAGTCACACAGATTACCAAGGAAGCACTCGGCACAGTGGTGCATGGCGATGAACTCTCCATCAAAAACCTCCGACACAAGGACAACCAAGTGGATGCTGTTCACAGTGCCATTCTTGACTACCTTAGCCAACTGTCGCGCACAAATCTGGGGGCAAAACACGCCGAGTTGTTGAACCAATACCTAGCAGCAGCCAACTATCTGGAGAACATTGCCGACATGGTAGAGACCAATCTGGTAGAAACGGGTAAACAGCGCCTGCATGAAAACCTAATTATCAGCGAGGAAACACAGGCAATGCTCAAGCATTTTCATAGCAAGGTAGAACAACAAGTAGAACTCGCCGTAACAGCACTGGTCACCAATGACCACGCACTTGCCGGAGAAGTCGTCAAAGCCAAACCCGAGATCGCAAAGCTCTCAACCGATGCCGACGCCCACCTATCTCGCAGGCTCGGCGCAGACGAGCCAAACAGAATGATGACATTCCACCTTGAGTCCGAATTGATCGAGTATCTCAAGCGGATGTATTACTTTGCCAAGCGCATCGCCAAAATCGTGGGAAGTAATCCTTCGACTAAGGTGAGGCGAGCGCCGGAGGAAAGTTAGCCTTTTGGCTTAGCCGATAATTTTTCCGTCACGGTAATCACGGCAACACCGCCGACGAGCCAAGCGAGGGCAATCCATGTGTTAGATATTTGAAAATCCGGAAGGTGGCGTGTGTAGGAAACTACTTTATCGGTAATAGTTTCGGAATAGACCGCGTGTTTCCATGGCCAGATGATCACCAGCGAACCGGCTACGAATCCTGTGATTAAGGCGACTGCTGTGTCGTGATACTTTTTAAATAGCCAACTCAGAATGTGTGACAGCGCGACCAGCCCCACCACCGCGCCTAAACCCACGGGAATCAGAATGGGGAGTGCTTCAGCTAGGTTCAATTGTCTGAGGTCGTTGAGAGCATTCAAGATGATCAATTTGTAGTTACCCATAAGCAGCAGAATAAATGACCCGGAGATACCCGGAATAATCATACTGCACATTCCAGCAACACCACATGCAACGAGATAAGCTGGGTTACTATTCTCTGCGGCAGGGCTAAGAAAAGCCAAAGAGACAGCAATCCCAACACCTAACAACAATGCAACAATCTCGATAGGACGCCAGTTTTTCACCATGCGACCCACTGAAAAAATGGACGCCAGAATCAGCCCAAAGAAAAAGGCATCCACAAGTATGGGGTGATCAGCATACGCATCCTTGAGCACCTTCGCGAGCGTGAACACACTTGCGATAACCCCAGTTCCGAGAGCCGCAAGAAAACCAAAATCGACGTGTTTCGCAAAGCTCCTAAACTGAAACTTCAGCAGATGCTTCACCGCCGTGCCGTCAAATGATTTCAAGGCCTCAATAAGGCGCTCATAAATCCCCGTGATAAAAGCAATCGTCCCACCCGAAACACCGGGAATCACATTCGCCGCGCCCATCGCGAAACCCTTTAGAAATGTAAAAAAATGTGCCATTTTTAAGTTTGTTAGATTTCAGAGTTCAGTTTTCAGACTCTTGTGTCGGGCGTTGAATTTTGAAGATAAGGCCTTGGAGCATAGCGGATATTTCCCGAGTTTCTTGAATATATTCAGCCATGAATCTAATGGGTGGCTCACTTATCTGATCCAGAAGTTTAGCAGTAATATACAGCTGTGTTCGCAACTCGGCACATGATCCCTTACTAATACGCAGGAAGCGAACAAAATCGCCGTCACTATCTCGCTCTGCTCCTTCGGCTATATTTGACGGGATTGATACCGCAGATCTTTCTATCTGATTTTTAAGACCGCAGATCTTAAGCGCATGCACTGTAGAACAAACATCTACCGCCAAGCGGGAAGCACGTTTCCAGACCTCAAGATCTTCGAACGTGTGTAGTGCCATGGCTTCTTATGTTTGAGCGGATGATTGGCAGTCTGAAAACTGAACTCTGAACACTTTCAATCTTCGGTAAATCACATCCCAAGCATCAGGCGGCTTGGATTTTCAAGACTTTCCTTGATGCGGATGAGGAAGGTGACGGCCTCTTTTCCATCGACGAGGCGATGGTCGTAGCTGAGGGCGAGGTTCATCATCGGACGGATAACGACTTCCCCATTGATCGCTACTGGCCGCTGCTGGATGGTGTGCATGCCGAGGATACCCGATTGTGGAGGGCTGAGAATAGGAGTGCTGAGTAGCGAGCCGTAGACACCACCATTAGAGATGGTGAAGACACCACCCTGGAGGTCATCTAACTGAATTTTTCCATCCCTCGCCTTTTCAGCGTAGTCGATGATACCCTGCTCGATTTCAGCGAAGCTCTTCTTATCGCAGTCACGCAGGACTGGAACTACGAGCCCCTTCTCAGTGCCGATCGCCACGCCAATGTCGTAGAAGTTGTTCTGGATGATGTCCGTGCCGTCGATACTAGCATTGATAGCAGAGACATCCATGAGAGCCTCCACAGTTGCTTTGATGAAAAACGACATGAAACCGAGCTTACAGCCATACTTACTGATGAAGTTTTCCTGCACGAGCTTGCGCAAGTCCATAATAGCCGTCATGTCGACTTCGTTGAAGGTAGTCAGAATAGCAGCGGTCTGCTGGGCATTCACAAGATGGCTCGCGATCTTGCGGCGCATCATACTCATTTTCCGGCGTGTAGTTCGCCCATCAGCTTCAACTTCCGGTGAGCCGGCACGCTCTGGCGCACCAGGAACCACATTCAAATCTGGCTTCATTTCAGAGCTGGGTGAAGCGGCAGCAGACGGCTGAGAAGGTTGTGGGGTTACGGGCACAGGTTGTGATGCTTGGGCAACCGGTTGTTTAGTTTCAGCGGCCGGGATAGGGGTTACTGGCTCCGGCTTCTTCTCCGCAGCGGCACCAGTGGTAAGCGTAGCAATGACAGTTCCAATTCCGACTTCCTCGCCTTCTGCCACAATGATATCAATTTTCCCATCAGCATCGGCATCTAATTCATTGGATATCTTATCGGTTTCCAAAGTCACCAGAACGTCGCCTTTACTGACCTGGGCACCATTCGCAACGTGCCAGTTACCGACATTTGCTGAGGTTATTGACTCTCCTGCAGCGGGAACTTTAATTTCGATCACCTTTGATTCAGTCTCAGCTCGCACTGGTTCAGCAGGAGCCACAGGCTCTGAGGCGGCAGGCGACTCAGGCTCTGCTGGAGTGGACGCCGCCGCAGGTGCTGCTGACGCATCCTCAATCACCGCAACCACGGTGCCGATAGCTACTTCCTCGCCCTCCTGCACATGAATACGCAATGTGCCATCAGCATCGGCAGTAAGATCATTGGATACTTTGTCGGTTTCAATTGTGAGCACGGTATCACCTTTGGAAACAGCTTCGCCGTCTTGCTTGTGCCAAACTGCTACGTTTGCGGAGGTAATCGACTCTCCGACGTTTGGAATTTTTATTTCAGTTGCCATGGAAAAAATCAGAGATTGTTAGATTGAGTGGTAATAGTTTATTAGACTTCGAACGCCTGCTCAACGAGCATCTTCTGCTCGCGTACGTGTTGCGCTTTCGAGCCAGCTGCAGGGCTGGATGATGCCTTACGACCCGAGTAGCGGATGCGGGAACGTAGTGCGTTCTCAAGGCGGGGTTCTACGTAAGTATACGCGCCCATATTCATTGGCTCCTCCTGAGCCCAGACCCATTTTTTGGCCTGCGGATATTGGCTTACGATAAGCTCCAGCATTTCAGAGTTAAACGGATAGAGCTGCTCGATACGAATGATCGCCGTATTATCGATCTCTTGATCGGCACGGTATTGAGCAAGATCGTAAAAGACTTTTCCAGAGCAGAAAACAACACGCTCAACATCGTCAGGATGCTCGAAGTCGATTGTGTCTGGGAGGATTTCCTGGAAACAAGCACCTTCAAGGAAGTCTTCCTCTTTGGAAACCGCTTCTGGCCGTGTCAACAAACTCTTGGGAGTCATCAAGACGAGCGGCTTGCGGAAGTCACGCTTTTGCTGTCGGCGCAGCGCGTGGAAATACTGGGCGGGTGTGGACAGGTTACCGACTTGGATATTTTTCTCCGCACAGAGCTGGAGGAAGCGTTCCATTCGACCACTAGAGTGCTCTGGCCCCATCCCCTCATAACCGTGAGGTAGAAGCATCACAAGGCTGCTAGGTGTCTGCCATTTGGATTCTGCCGAAGCAATAAACTGATCAATGATCACCTGAGCACCATTGGAAAAATCACCAAACTGAGCTTCCCACATGATAAGCATATTTGGACAACCTAGCGAGTAACCGTAGTCAAATCCTAAAACCGCCGCCTCAGAAAGCAGGCTGTTGTATACGCAGAACTTTGCCTGATCATCAGAGAGATGCTGCAGAGGAATGTGACGCTCCCGTGTTTCTGAATCATAGAACACGGCGTGACGTTGACTGAATGTTCCTCGCCTAACATCCTGACCGGAAAGTCTGACCGGGTGACCTTCTGTTAGTAGAGCACCCCACGCCAAGGACTCAGCGAACGCCCAGTCAAAACCCTCACCTTTTTCCAATGCTTCAGCACGTCTCGGAACAAAACGTTTTGCCAAAGTCCTGTGCAGATTGAAGCCCTCGGGGATATTTGTTAGGATTTTACCAATATGCTGAAGTCTATCTTTGGAAATGCCGGTAGGCACCGGAGCATGAGAGTACCTTGGCTGAGGCTCTGCGGTAGAACCACTGAAAATGGTTCTATTACCTGCCTCCATGTGGCTTACCATTTTCTGATAACCATCCTCAAGCTCTTGGTTCACCTGCTGCTCAATCTCATCCGCACCCGTCTGCGACACAAGTCCCTGAGATACGACATGCTCCTTGTAGAGATCTCCGATTGGCTTGCGGGCATTCACTTTTTTGTAAATGTGCGGCTGGGTGAATGCAGCTTGATCCGCCTCGTTGTGGCCGTGGCGGCGGTAGCAATACATGTCGATGACGATATCACGACCAAAGGTCTGGCGAAACTCCAAGGCAAGTGCAGCAGCCCATGCAAGCTCTTCAGGCTGTTCGCCATTGATGTGAATGATAGGTGCCTCAATCATTTTAGCCACGTCTGTGGCATAGTGTGATGATCGAGCATCCTCTGGCATCGTCGTGAAACCGATCTGATTATTGATGACAATGTGGATTGTTCCTCCTGTGCGGTAACCGGGAAGCTGCGAGAGGTTCAGCACCTCAGCAACGGAGCCTTGACCCGCAAAGGCGGCATCACCGTGAAGAAGGATCGGCATCACACCTTTCCGATATTGCTCAGCCACGTCTATCCCAGCGGCTCGCATGTCATTTTCTACAAGACGCTGGCGAGCCCGCGCTTTACCCTCAACAACAGCATTGACCGCTTCAAGGTGGCTCGGGTTTGCGGCGAGACTGACGCGAACCTCGCCATTCTCCAGCTTACGCACGCCCTGATATCCCAGATGGTATTTCACATCACCATCACCTGCTACGAGGTCGGGAACGTAATTGGGTGTAAACTCATAAAGCAGCGTAGTGAGCGATTTCTGTAGGAAGTTACGTAAAATATTCAATCGGCCACGGTGTGCCATGCCCATTTCAATCTCAGTGACTTCATGCTCTGGACATTTCTCTAAAATAGTGTTGAGCAGCACCATGGTAGCCTCACCACCCTCAAGAGAAAAACGTTTCTCACCGAGAAATTTCTTGGCGAGGAAGGACTCGAACATCTGCGACTCCAGAAGCCAACGAAGCACGCGAGACTCGTCGATTTTTTGCTTATTCTGCTCCTCGTGGCGATGCTCCACGCGGTCACGCAGCCAATTTCGCACCTCCGTATTGAAGATGTGCATGAACTCAAAGCCCATATAGCCGGAGTATGTCTCCTCCAGTGCCTTGATCATATCGCGGAGCGTCATCTTCTGACCCTTACGGAAAAATTGTGTCGAGACTACTCGGTCAAGGTCGGACTCCTCAAGACCAAACTGTGAGAGCTCCAAGCGAGGATTTCGTGCGCCGCTTTCATCGAGCGGGTTCAGGTGTGCCTGAGTATGCCCGAGCGTTCTGTAATTATAGACTAAACTGACGACCTTACCCCGGAAGTTCAGGTAATGCTCATCCATGGAGCGGACTTCTGCAGCCGTAGTGGATGACGCTGCTGGTGCCTGAGCTGCTGCCGCCTCACGTTTTTTTAGCTGGGCTGAACCTAGTTCAAAACCTTCAAAGAAAGCACGCCAATCGTTTTCTACAGACTCGGGATTATCACACCATGAGTCATATTTTTGCTCCAACAAATCAGCATTGAAACGGGAAGATACCGAAGATTTCATGAATCGGAAAAAAGGAATTTACAGAGGTGATTGGGTTTTATTGCTTGGAGCGCGTTGCAACTTGGGTCTAATTACTGTCACACCCACTGAGAGTCAACGCGCAAGGTTGCAAATGACAGCAAATTTTTGTGCGACAACTCCACTGATAACTAAACCTATGATCGACGTTCGCAATCTCACCAAGCGTTATGGCAGGCACTCAGCCGTCAACGATATTTCTTTTCAAGTTGGTTCCGGAAAAATTGTCGGCTTTCTTGGCCCCAATGGAGCCGGCAAGACTACCACACTGAGGATGCTCACCGGCTACCTGCCTCCCACGTCAGGATCTGCTGAAGTCGCAGGATATGACATCTTCCGCCAGTCATTAAAAGCACGGAGAAACATCGGGTATATGCCTGAAAATGTGCCGCTTTATCTGGATATGAGAGTACGTGAGTATCTCCGTTATCGCGCACAGCTGAAGGGTCTTTCAGGAAAGCAAGCACGTCAGAATATCTGGGAAGCCATGGAGTTATGCAGCTTATTAGACGTCCGCAGGAAAATGATCAAAACTCTGTCCAAGGGCTACCGCCAGCGGGTCGGTCTTGCTGATGCATTGATCCACCAGCCAGACCTACTTGTTCTGGATGAGCCAACCAACGGACTCGACCCCAACCAGATTCGCTCAATACGTAAACTCATCACGAGGCTCGGGGAAAAACACACCATCTTGCTCTCAACGCATATCCTCAGCGAAGTCGAAATGACCTGCGACCATGTTATCATCGTGGACGAGGGTAAAATCAAGGCCACTGGTTCCCCATCAGAGCTTATCGGGCAAATGCGCGCTGCAGGAAAAATCACGATCGAACTGCACGCAGACCCAGAGACAGCCGCTGGTGCTATTAGCCGCCTTGATCACGTGAAAAAAGTCATCGAGGAAGACTCTGGCGACGAGTGGACTCGGTTCTCCATACTCGTAGACTCAGGCACAGATACACGGGAAAAATTAGCTAATCTCGCCAATCAGTATGGCTGGCCAGTCCGCACGCTACACCGACACCAAGCGACGCTGGAGGATGTTTTTGTAGAGCTGACGCGAAAAGACTAGACCATAAAAAAACCGGTGACCCACATTCAGGCCACCGGCTGGTTGAGTGTTCCTATTATTTTAGGCTGGAGCAGGCAATTCGATGGTCTCGTCGCTGTCCGGCACTTCGGATTGTTTGTTCATTTTAGCTCGCACTTTATCAGCGGCGTCTTTGCCTGCCGCCGCTCCTTTGGCAACGCCCTCTTTGACAGCTTGCGGCACAAACTCGTTGGCAAATGCACTCGCAAACACCGCTCCGTAGGTAGCTCCATAGGCGACATCAAAAATGACATCTGCTATGGCTGACTTTAACTTTGGTGCGGCTTCTTGTGCCTTGGCCGCTGCATCTTCTTTGCCTGCGCGGAATGCATCCGCACATGATTCAAAGTGGCGTTTTGCCTGCGCGTCTTGATTCGTTTCCTGATTGTTTTCTGTGTCCATAATTTTTTATTGGGTTTCGAGAGCTTACTTTCGGCTCTCATATTTACACCGGATTAGACCACTAAAAATCTAATTCCACAGTTACAATCGCCTCAAATATTTATAATGCCAATGGAAAAAGACTCTGCTGGCGAGAGTCACATACGAACAAGACCCAATCCGTGAAGAGCAGCTACCAGATCTACCGGCAACTTACCTTTACTCTTTTCCCCCATTTCCACTCGGGTAAGAACCTGCACACCCGTGCTGTGTGGCTCACACGCGACCAGAAGTCTTTTACCGTCATCTTCCATATCCCAATCAGATTCGTTTTCAAGCACCTGCCAACCAATAGACTTTATTGCAGCTAAAACATCAATACGATGCAAAGCCACATCATCTGACCACCATGCGGCCTCGTAATCGTTGTAGCAGACCATGCTGTCGCTCAGCACAAATTCATTATGTTGCTTGGCTTGCTTGATACGATTTCGCCAACGCAGGCTGTGCCAAAAGCGGGCATAGGAACGAATGCGGGGCTGTAACCACATGGCCAAACTCAGACGAAATTGAGCAGATGCATGATCAAATCCCTTGGGCAAAGGGCGCATTGGCTGCATCGTGGCAGAGAGCTGCTGATAGGGTGCTGTTCCCATTGGCCCGTGGTAAATCACATCGCCACTCTGGGCTGTCATGGCACCTCCGCTATATACTTTTCCTTGCCAGCGCGCACCACCACCACGCACGAACTTCTCGGGGTGGTCGCGCATCAAAAGAGCCTCCGCCTTACCGTAGCCGTATTGCTGTTTAAAATAGCGCCAGAGCGTCGTCCGCCTCCTGTGCCAGACGAATGCTGCACCAGCGAATCCCATACGGAAATCTGCTGCTCTTAATCGCCAGCAGAAATCCACATCATCGCCCGCCACCCAGTAGTTAGCATTGAAGCCTCCAATTTCCTGTAAAGCCTCTTTTCTAACAACAAGATTACAGCCCGGCAAATGTTCCGCCTCAATATCGCCCAATAGTACATGCGATGGCGCACCGGGAGCACACGCCACAACCGCCTCATCAACATCCTCCTCGTCCTCGGGCAGCGGCGGTAAATTAGGTCCACCGCATGCATCCCAACCATGGCGCACAAAGGCATCAGCTAACCACGTCAGCCAAGCGGCGTCCGGCTCACAATCGTCATCAGTGTAAGCAATGATCTCCCCTCTTGCCTCGCGAGCACCCAGATTACGCGCGGCACTCAGCCCCATGTGCTCCACTTGAAAAAGTCTAACCGATTTGTAATTTTTAACCACCGAGGCAAGGTCATCAGTAGACCCGTCATCCACCACAATGACTTCATAATTCGTGTAATCCATCGCGCACACTGCACTCAGGCATGCGTTCATCCTGTGTGCACCATTATGAGTGCAGACGACCACGGAAAACATCGGACTAGCTGCAGTATTCAAGCCATCCTCGGGGCGGCGAATAAGCGGTAATTTTTCCGCGAGTGATACAAGTGCAGGTTTAGAATTTCCTTCTCGGTCTGTCAGACCGAACGACCACTCATCCATAACACGACCTTGGTTCAGCCACCAGTCACTCCATGCATAAACCGTTAACCCCGCCATTCCTGCCCTCAATGATTCATCAACCATCCACAAGCAGGCATCGCGCTGTTTCTCATTACCATTGCGCTCAGCATCCATGCCAAACTCACTGAGCAGCACCGGCCTGTCACCCGCCACGTTGTGCAGCCTGGGTAAGTAGGATGCATATTTTTCCTGCTCTTCCAGATACACATTCATCGCGGTGAAATCCGCATTATCAGGTTCGAGATACTCAGTCGTCGGAAAATTAGCGTAAGCAAATAGCAGCTCTGGACGTGTCGCTCGGGCAAGTGAAATCAGCTCCTCAATCGCCGACCGAACCTTCGTCACGCCCATCCAGCGCACCATGTCGGCAGGGATCTCATTAGCCACAAACACACCTGCCACTACATCATGTCCACCCCAGGATTTCAGTCCCTCGATCAGCTCCATACGAGCCTTGGAAAACAGGGATGGATTAGAGATAAAGTCACGCCACCAATCCCATGGCAGCCCGACAAAAACCCAGAGTCCAGCAGCCCTTGCCGCATCCAGAAAAGACGGCCTAGGCGCTTCATAAATGCGTACCGCATTAAATCCCGCCGCCGCAATCCGCGCCAACTGCACGGCATCATCCGATACCGACTCAGGTCGCGGATCAGGGAATGGTCCGTAAGTGACTATTTTCAGAAACACACGCTCGCCTTGAGCACGGAAAAACTTCCCGTCCACTTGCAATCGCTTCATTTCCTCCCGAGGCACGCCAAAACATAAACACCATCCCCCAAACCCATACATACAAATCCTGTAAATTCTGAAAAATTCTGTTAATTCTGTCAAAAATGCTCAAGACCACTGACTTCGACTACCACCTCCCCGAGGAGCTGATCGCCAGCCGCCCTCTCGACGACCGTGCCGCATCGCGCATGATGGTCATCCACCGTGACTCCGGGCAAATCGAGCAACGGATGTTCAGGGATTTCCCCAGCTATCTGAAGCCCGAGGACTTGCTCATACTCAACGATACCAAAGTCACTCCCTCACGATTTTTCTCAAACGATCAGAAAATCGAAATCGTCTGCACCCAGAAACTTGGCGAACTTGAATGGGAGTGCCTTGTTAGACCTGGCAAAAAAATGAAACCGGGACGCCGTGTAGAGATCGGTGACGCTGTGGGCACTGTCGAATCTGTGTTAGAAAATGGCAACCGCGTCATCCGCTGGGATCAACCCGTGGATGAGGAGACTCACGGCCGACTCGCCCTGCCACATTACATGAACCGCGAAAGCGACCCCGAAGACCGCGACCGCTATCAGACCACCTTCGCCCGTGAGGAGGGCGCTATCGCAGCCCCCACAGCTGGATTACATTTCACGCCAGAAATCCTTTCTAACATCAATCACACTTTCCTGACTCTACACGTCGGCGTAGGCACCTTCCGCCCAGTCAAAGCAGAGTATGTAAAGGACCATGACATGCATTCCGAGCGCTATTCCATTAGTGAGGAAACTGCCACGCGCATCAACGCCACCCATAAGCAAGGCGGACGTATCATCGCCACCGGAACAACATGCACAAGAGTGCTGGAAAGCATCGGTAAATTGCCGCTGAGCGCCGAAAGCGGTGAGACAGATATCTTTATCAATCCGCCACACGACTTCCAAGTCATTGACGGCCTACTCACCAACTTCCACCTCCCCCAGAGCACCCTCATCATGCTTGTCTCAGCACTCGCGGGTCGAGAACTCACACTCGAAGCCTATGCCAAGGCAGTGGCAGAAAAATACCGCTTCTTTTCTTACGGCGACTGTATGCTGATCCTGTAAACCGTAACCCATTTCAGAGCTTCAGAAAACTTCGGCTCAGCTCAAATACTTCCCTCGGACATCCAAGCGCTGCCTTCAACATAACATCACGATCCCAGGAGTTTTTAGTAAGCACAATCTTCACCATCTCCCTGACAGTCAAGCGCAGCGGGTATTGCAAGGCTGTTACCAGCGGAGTGTTTGTCAGGGGGTAATCCGTCCCATACATCAATCTACCCTTCAGCCTCTCATCGTTCAGAACCTGCGGCAAATACTTGCAGCGATTCGCCTGGGTCAGCGTTGAAATATCGGCATAGAGATTCGAAAAACTCGGCATCATTTCCAGCAAACGCTCAATATTTTCCACCCCGTCACGCTCGCCCGAACTCGCAACGTGCGCAGCAATGACACGCACCCCGCATTCCAGCGGAAGTTTGAGAAGTCTAGGATCGCCCAGGGCATTGTCTGTTTTGGAAAATGAGTCCTCGTCACCCACGTGGGTAAGTAGCGGCAAATCAAGCTCCACCAGCTTCTCGTAATAAGCCCGGTACCGTTCATCCGATGGATTGATTCCCTGGATATTCGGTAGCCACTTCACAAACACCGCTCCGTTCGCCTTCGACCACTCAAGCTCCTCAAGCGCGTCACTTCGGTTCGGGTGAACGCTGGCACCGAAATGCAATCCTTTGCGCGACTTTACCTCTTCGCCGACAAAGCGGTTAGGCACGTAGACCTCAAGCTCATCGCCTAACAATTCACCCTCGGCATCATAGGGCGCATCCATTGCCAAGATCACAACATCATCCACATATTTTGAGTCCGCTATGCTCTTCTCAATCACATCCATCACCACCTCATCGCCTTTTTCGCTAACCTCGGACTCACTGGTGCCGAAAATCCTGAGATACAGCCCGAATTTCCAGCTCTTACGCATGTTATTCGAGACCTTGGCACCACTTCCTCCGGCACCGAAACCGGCCGTGTGGCAGTGCATGTCCAGAATGCCCTCCGGCGGTGAAGCCCTTCTCTCGACCATCGGCCCCTTGAATAAAAGAACCCTAAGAAGGAGAAGCAATACAACGGCCGCCAGTACGAACCATAAGAAGGTCATGGCTGCATTGTTCACGAATCCGCCAGCCAGTCAACCGGGCAGGGATTGCCCCGCGCTATGTTAGTTTCCAGGCGCCACTTGCAAGCTGCACCCAGGTGGCTTTGCAAAGCGCGAATTAATTTTCGAAGCTTTTGTAAATACGGCCGAAAAAAATACCGTTTTTTCCTACGGCCACTGTATGCTGATCGTATGATCTATTCTCTACCTACTTTCACTCGTATCGTGCTTCGCATCGCGCCCTCTTCTAATCTACGGTGCCAATGGAAGCTTTCTAATAATCTCATACGCTGAAGTATTTTCCGAGCAGATTCATAATCAGCCACTTCATCTTGCTCCTCGGCATCCTCATCTATCTTGGCGACTTCCTTTTCCTCTTTAAGTTTAGCTTGGGCGCTTTCTTTCTCTGCCAAATCGATCCATTGATCAGTCATATCCCATAGCGGTTTGAACTGGATATCCATAATCATACCACTGTAATCCTGCTGGCTAGTGTTATCTTCTTTCCATATTGCGTAGGTGCTTTCAGCGAAGTTCTTGGAGCTGCCTACCATTAAGAGCGTGTCGCTGACTGAAACACCGGGGACAAAATCATTTGTCAATGTGGGGAAAGGGTAAAACCAAGTCGTTAGATCATCTTTCTGAGCGCTCAAGAAGTCAGGCATTGGCAGCTCGGTCTCTACAAGAATCGAAGCATATTCCAGCAAGTTGGTTGCCATGGTTTCCACAGCTTCATAGGCTTCCACAAGTTTAGCGCGATCCTCTACTGGTCTTACATAGAGAACGCGTGGAATCTTGCCCTCTTTTAGAATCATAGATGGCACACCTGGAACTCGTGGCATTTCTCCCTTAAGATCTACAATCACTGCCGCCTCGCTACCAAGTGATGGCCTGAACGATTTCCGGTAAGCCGACCAGAGCCTGGCAATCTCGGGATCGAGCACTTCCTCATACATTTTTTTTGATTTCTCATACCACTCAACGCCATTTCCATTCTCATCCGCAAATGCTAGAAAACAGCTTTCAAGAATCTGCCCACCGGCACCAATCAGTAACTCCACATAATCGAGCCGCTTCTCTTTCCTCTTCCGGTTCTCCATCCAATGCATTCTGATAAACAGATCCTCACCCATTCGGCCTGTTAGAAAAGGAAGCTGCAGAGGTTTTTCATAGTCTAACGATTGATCGTAACGCCCACCCGCCATTTCGATTCTTAAGCCATCATCAAGAGCACAAACCATTAAAAACGGGTCTATTTCACACTTGATAAGATCCTTCTCAAGATCAGCAAGCGCTTTAAATTTTTCAACGATACTTTCGCTCTGTGGCAACTTCTCATTCCCGAAAGCCTCAGCAAGTGCAAGGTATGCTTTCTCATACCCTCTCCACACCTGAAACGACTTTAAAAAAGGCTCACTCGCGTAACACACACCCAGCAGCATAGCGTCATCCATCTCTCCGAATTGCTTGAATTCTGATCGTGAAGCTAAGGACGCTTCAACCGTATCAGCTAATACTAACGAGTCCGAATCTGACCCTGCAAAAATCAGTATGTGGCCATCTACTTCTCCGCAGACCACTGTGATTGACAATGTTTTGAGTTTTTCTGCTATTTTTTCTATGGCTTCAGTAAGTGGTTCAGGCAACTTTGAATGCTCATTCAAATCGTCATCAGCATCTTTTTCTGCATTCGCATCCTCCACCATATCGCCCAAATTGATCTGGAAACCATTGAACTTTGTCCCATACTTCTCAAATTCATGTGGCTCGATATATTTCTTCTCACATGCTGTTTTGATGCTTTCACTCCAGACATTCAGCCATTCTTCGGTCTTCCCCTCAGGCGGCGAACAACCCGCATAAAGGCTGGGAACTTTTAGCTTTCCTAGATTAGCATCGGCCTGCTCAATGAGAACCGTAAGCAGCTTTACCGCCTCATCGCCATAGCCATCCACCAAGTCCGCATATGCACTCTGATCAAGACTGATATCCCCCTTGCCCAGGTCATTGATTACCCGCAATACGATCTGAGATAGCATCTTGATCTGCACGGCGCTCATGTCTTGGTAAAAACCGCCAAGTGCATCGATCTGCCAGGCTACACCCTGATCAATACAGAGAAACGCATCACCGATCATCGCTTCCTTCATTTTCGCCATCAGCTCTTCCTCATTTTCGACAGGAGAGGCACCACTTTCATCCAGTTCAAATAAAAGCCCAACCACGTCGGCATTGGCCATAGTTTTTAGCACCTCACCCGGATTATGCAGAGCGACGTAAAATTCGGCTGACTCGGGCAGACGAGTAGCAAACCCGAGTCGACCCGGATCAATGGCCTGAACGGTTACTTCAGTGGGGGTATCCGAAGTAGCATTTTGGCTTTCATTCGAATCGCCTGATTTATGACGATTACAGCCAGCGATGAGCAGCAACGAAGCAGCACAGAGGATCCAATTTTTCATGGCTCCATTTAGCCACCTCAGATCTTTGTGTCAATTGCTCTCCAGAAAACCTAGATCTGCTTCCACGCGCCACTTGCAAGCTGCACCCATGTCCCTTTCGGGGCGGTCTTGCGAATGCTGGCGGCACGGGTTTTACCAACCTTGCTCGAGGATGTATTGGTCTTGGCTGCGATTGCTGCATAAACTGCTTTGCGGTCAGCATTTTCAGCTGCAAGTAATTTTGCGTTGGCTGCGGAGAGAGCCTTGCGGTCTGTCAGGTAGCCGAGATTATTTTCTCCGGCTGAGCCATCTTGTTTTAGGGCAACAACTTGGCTAAGTCGCTGGGACATACGTGCCTTGATTTCGGATAGGCTAGCGGCATGAACTACAGGTGTGAAGCTCAGCACGAGCGCAAACATAGTGACGAAGAGTGTAATTTGACGTTTCATGGTAGTTAGAAATGTTGGATTAGTTAGCTATTTTCTTTTCCTTGGCATCGAGGTCACCAAAGAAGTTATCAAGTTCACGTTCGACGGTGACTCGCACATTGACGTTGATTTCGATAGGCTTCACTTCGATGGGTTCCACCTTGACTTTGGCGCAGCTGGAAAACCCGACAAATGCGAGGGCGGAGAAAATGGAAAAGTAAATCGGTGCTTTCATAGGCTCTGTGGAATAAGACGTATGCTACGGAGAAATATTCACATTCACAGGCCAAAGTTCAGCTTGTCGCGATGTTTGAGCAGTAAGTCAAAGAAATCCACGGTATCGTCATCTGGTTTAAAGCCATTAATATTGAGAATAATCGGCGGTGATCCGGGCACACTCGGCGCTTGTCCACGGAGCTTGAGCACGATCGCTTTATCCCTATCGCGGGGATCAAACATCCGAATACTCAATACTCTTAGCTCTAGATTTTTAAGAGAGTCTTCGACCATTTTCATCTTTTTGTATTCCTCGGTTTTGGGATTCAACCCACCACTGAATTTGTCCCCAGCGTCGTAGCGGAGCTTGGCCCGGCTCCTAGGTGTTAGATACATACCACCTCGCACAGGGCGGAAATCACCATTGATCTGTTGCATCGGAAGTAAGCCGTCTATTTTGCCAGTGATCGAGCCGTTAAAATCTGGGAACAGTTTCGCCAGCTGGGAAAGATCCAGCCCCTTCATCCTAACCTTAAATTGATAATTATCGTCACCCTCTGGAAGCACAAACGGATCAAGCCAGACAACACCACCCAGAGCATTGAGCGCGACGTTGCGTAGAGGCACTTCACCAGTCGGCATCATCTTGTAATCCAATCTAAGGTTTGTCATTTCCGTATCGAAGGCCTTCACTTTTTTGGCCGTCACTTGGTGAAATCCGTCAGTCTTTTTCTCCTTCATCGAGCTCAGCCGTATATCACCATTTAATCCTTCGAGCACCGGGCCGTCATCTTCCATCGTCAAGGTTCCATCTGCAAGTGACGCCGCCAAAACTCCATCGAAATCCTCATCACTGCCGAGGGTAAAATTCATTTTCACGCTTAGTTTCCCTGCAATAGTTTTGCCCTCCATCGCCTCAACTAACATCACCGCATTGTCCACAGGCTCCTTCAGGTGGGCTTGGTCGATTTTCATCCATCCAGCTAGGCTCCAACCATCACCGACAACCTTACGATCATGCCAGTAGGTGAATGGGATGTCGTTTTCACCAATCGAGGTATTCCCCTTGGCATTAAGAACATCACCCTCTAACCGATAGTCAACAGATGTATTGGCCAGGATGATTTCATTGCCCTCTTTTTCTCCGTAGAGATTCAGGCTCTTCACCTGTCCTGTCAATGTAGACACCGCGCCAAACTTCCCTTTTCCCGAGATCAGGACAGGCTTTTCCGCTTCGTGCACAAGGTTGTAATCAAGCGCATCCTTACTCGCCACCGATAGCTTCTTGGCTGAAAAATCAAGCTTGTAAAAACTCGGGTCTTCAGCTCTGGGATCGGCTGACAACAAGGGTAAGAGATGCAATTCCCAGACACCGTTAACGCCCTCAGCCTTGAGCTTACCCTCGGATACATTTATTTTTGCGTCGCGCAGCTCAGCCGACATTGTTCCTCGAAACGGCTTATGGGAACCCAGAGAGAAAACCATCTTCGTATGACTTGAGCCCTCGATTTTGATATCCTCAAAAAGATCGGTGACAGCATCCAGCAATGGTAATGGCTTGTCATGTTTGACCGGTTCAAGACGCACCTCACCACAAAGTAACCAATGGGCATCTGGTAGATCTTCTAGTGTGTGCTGATAGGCAAAAGGTATTTTTGAGCCACCGTTAGAAAAGTTACCGCTGCTAGTTAGTTCACCGTCGACTAACGAAAAATGCGCACCCATCGCGTCAAGACGCACAGGTTTCCCATCATACTTACCCGAGAGATCCATATTTTGGATTCCCCCTGATACCTTTGTAGGTTGATCACTCCATTGAACTTCTACCTTCATGTCAGGAAGTTTTTCCTTCCCTAGGCTCAATTCAAAATCCGCCGATGGATCAAGCGGTAAATCCAGCTCATCAACAACCCCTGAAAACCTAACACTTCCACTGCTGTCAGGCCGGACAGCCAATTTCATTTTGACGCTATCCATCTCCGCTCGAACCGGCTTCTCACCACCATCAAAATGCACATCATGAAGCACTCCATCGATTTCCAACGGCAGCATTTCATCCCCACTCATTTTAACGACCCCGCCAAATGTAGCTGAACCCAATTCAAAACCCGCGGGCATGAGTGGATCCTCCATACCAAGCGCCGTTTCGATCATCTTCAGAAAACCCTTAGGCGAGGAAGCGGATGCTTTGATCATGAGATCACTCTCATTTGCATCGTTGGTTAGAGTGATGCTCAGATTAGTAAGCGAACTCATTCCATCAGCACTCAGATGCACGCCAGTTTGCCCCATATCCTCCAGCGATAATTGCTCGATTTTTTCCTGATATATCTGGGAACCATTCACCAATTTCACAATCGAATCCGTGGCTGAAATTTTACCGGCATTACGTAAAACCTCTGGTATCTGCTGATGCCATGCCAATGCTTTGCTGTCTTCAGTTGAGCCTGAGGCTTCAGCCGCACTGCTCGTTTGTTTTTCATGATCCTGATGGCTCAAATCGATTTCAGATTCCATACCCTCAACTTCAGCGCTTTGAATTCTGCCGCTTAACAAGTCACTGGGGTCATAACTAACCCGCACCATACTTGCCTTCAGTGACCACTGGGGACCTGATAGATTAACATTCTCAATCACCGCTTCGTTCCAGCCCACCTCTGTGACCTTGAGCTCACTTTGCTCCAGCCCAGCATCCACTATCATGCCACGAATGACGCGCTCAGCGATACGAGGTAGAAAAACCCAACCTAGCACCACGATGAGAATCGCTAGCAGCAGACCCAGCAGAAAAACGCGTTTAAGTCGTTTCCTCCATTTTCCGGTAACTGGTTTTCCTTCAGTCTTCATTTTTAGAAACAGCTTCTATTTCTTCAAGCACATCTAATAAAGTTTGATATGCCTCTGGCTCCATCCCGCGATCCGGCTCTCCGCGTCCACAGCTCAAAAGCCATTTTGTTAGAACACGGCGATTCTCGGCATCCATGTGACGGACCAGGCCTCCGTTCTTACTTGATGCCTGAATCGTTTCATGATCCCGGCGCCCGTGTGCCCGGTTCTGAATTTCCATGTAGGCAACTAACAAGCGATCCAACAAAATCCATGGAAAATTCTGATTACGAGGTGGACCGAGCTCAAGCTTCCTACCCTCACCTGAATCAAGCTTCATCCCACCCGATAAATCAACTTTCAGATCAGGAAGCTCCTCACCTTCGAAAAAGGCCGCCGCCGCACCGCCTAACATACCCAGCAAGGTGCCTGCCCCATGTGTTAGACCTCCACTACCCACGTCAACTGCAACTCCAGCAGCCGCGCCAGCAGCTCCACCCGCGAATGCGAGCTGACTGCGCGAAAGCCCCCACTTTGACCAGGTTTCCTCCGCCTCTAGATCAATGTCATCAAATCCAAATTCCTCCCAGTCGATTTTGATCAGGTGATGGCGATAAATGCGCATCAGCTTATCGGCGGATTTTTTCACCAGCTTCGTGACGCTCTTGTAGTAGGCATTCGTCATCTCTGACTTGATTTTTTCCCGCCTAAAGTCGACTTCCAAGTCACGCTCATCAAGAACGCGGCTCTCTCGCAGCATCATTGATTTCTCCAGCACGTCCAAGAGGGTCTCGGCACTGCGCTCACGCCGCTGGAGCCATTCATCATCAAGCAAGCTGATCGTGCTCTGGATAATATCCGCGTGCTCCTCATCGATTTCTAACAAAGACCGGAGCAACCGCTTACGCTCATCAAACCGGGCGTGATGAGCATCAAAAGTCCTTACGAGATTAAAGTAGCTCCCAAGTCTATCCCGCCACATCTGCTCGTGCTCTGGGTTCTCTGATTTCGCATTTAGCAGCGCCATTCGGCGTCGACCCGTCCAGCGCAGGATTTCCATCTCAGCCAGGAATTCATCTCTCAATGGACGCGTGGGATCGATCACATAGAGCAGCCCAGCACCATCTAAAAGCGGCTTCAGCAGGATACATTCATCATCAAAATCACCTCGGATTTTATTCTCCTCCACAAAAGCCCTCACAGCATCGATTCCCGGGGTGCCATGTCCCGTTTCGGCATGGATGCGCTCGATCTCCCGCATCGCATCAATCGCACGCGAGAAACCAGGAGTATCGATGAACCGGATTTTTTCCTCACCATCAAACTCCAGCGGCAATACCTGGCACTGAGTTGTTTCCCCAGGTGTATCGCTCACGCGGATGATTTTGTCATCACCCACCTCTAACAAAGTTGCAAGCACGGATGACTTGCCCGTGTTCACCTTGCCGACCACCGCGAAGACCGGCACGTCAGCATGATTCTTAGGCATGGATGGCTCGCTCATCGTTTCTCAATATACTGGTGAACCTCGCATTCGCTATCACGCAGTGAATCGACGTATTTGATCCACTGCTTCAATTCATCCGAGCTACCAATGACAACGTAACGAATCATATGCCCTTCCCCGATGGATTTCCGGAACGTCTGGTGATAATTCTGCATCTGCTTGGGGCTGAGATTCCAACCATCAACAAGAAAAACAATCCCCGAATCCGCTTTTCTCGCCGCCACCATGGCCGCCTCACCTTTCGCTGCGTCAAGTGTCCCGAGCGAGTACCGTTTTTCCGGATTCACCCGCAGCTCTTGCAGCAAATACGGTCGCACGTCATCGTTTGTCAGCTCAACGCCACCCACATCAAACACTATCACACCATCCGACTGCGTGGTGGTAATCGTTCCACGGCTCACCGAGTTTAGCCCTCTCCATATTTTACGGTGGTAAGACTCCTGAAACGATAGGCTTGCAAGCGCACGCCGCTCACCTACGGCAGCTAATACTAACAAAATCACACGTGGAAGCACCCCCCAGATAAGCAGTGCCCAGAAAAAGAAATTTGCCCAGCGCATGTGATGGCGCATACGTGGGGAAATAGACGAGATTCCTATTCTATCCGGGTCAACTGTCGGGCGATATCCTATTTTTGTTTCGTTAATCACTTGGCTGCCAGGTCTTATTTTCAAAGAAATAATCTCAGTGGTTCTGTTCAGCGTCTTTTCACCAAATTGCGGCAAGGTGGTTTCCCAGTAGAACCCAACTTTCAGAAACATAAGGCATCCAGCAAAACCGACTAACAGACCAAGGTTAAACCCGACCCCACCCGCCTGCAGCACCCTCGTCATCCGCCATGCCCACACTTTGCCAGCACCACTCCTGAGAAAAGCGCGCCAGCGTGATGACTCAATTTTTCCACCACTGAATTTTTGGGCAATGGCGGAAATAATCCCCTGAAGCCAACTCATCGATCCCGACCATCGTCGCCACAGCAAACAACCTAACATGCCCACGATCAAAAATAGCCACTGCACGCCTAATGTGATCATCAGAAAAATCCAGACATTGAATCCACGGCCATTCAGATCGACAAGTTCACCGCCAAAAGTCACATCCTGATAGGAAAAATCCGTCAGCAAACCGCGCACGACCCCTGCACCCAATAGAAACATCACCACTGCGAGCAATATCCCTGTCAACCTGGCTCCAGACTCCACCTGCTCGCCCGGAGAATCGCCTTCTTTCTCTCGGATGCTTTCTAACATCATCCGAAATCCACGACGGCGGCGCGCTTTCTCTGAATCCAAAGGCTGGGCATCTATCTGCTCACGCACGCCACTACGCCACGCGTTTCGCCACTGCGACTCGTCGGTCAGATAATACTCGGAATCAATTAGATCCGCGAGTTTCCAGCGATTTTTCCCAGGGGCACTGTTCACTTTTCCCATCCTGCATCAGGAAAGGCACAGGAACAAACAAATCAACGCATCAAGATACGTAGATTTGTTTCTTGTTTTCACTCAAATGTTGCCTATTTTCACGTCATCAAACCATGCCTAGACCCGACGCCACTGCCGAACTCACTGACGCCCTGAAGCAACGCATCCTCGTGCTCGACGGAGCCATGGGAACGACCATCCGTGGCTACGGACTGGAGGAAAAAGACGCACGAGGCGAGCGATTTGCCGGAAACGACAAGGATCTCCTCAACAACGGCGATATCCTCACGCTGACGAAGCCGGATGTGATTGGCGATATTCACAAGCGATTCCTCGAGGCGGGTTCGGACATTATAGAGACGAATACATTCTCCGGAACCGCCATATCGCAGTCGGAATTTTTTGTCGAAGACCCACGCGAGAGCGGAAAAGGTCGCAAAGATCCGGAGTTCTATCAGAAAATTATCGAAGACCCGTTTCTTCAGGATCTTTCCTGGGAAATGAATGTGAAGTCCGCGCAGCTCTGCCGCGAATGGTGTGATCGCATTGGCACAGAGACGGGGAGAAAACGCTACGTCGCCGGAGCGATCGGGCCGTTGACTGTTTCGTTATCGGTTTCTCCCGATGCCGAGGATGCGGGATTCCGTGTCGCTACGTTTGATCAGCTAGTCACCGACTACTCACACCAGATCCGCGCGCTGATTGAGGGTGGAACGGATATACTTATGGTAGAGACGATCTTCGATGCACTCAACGCGAAGGCGGCACTGGTCGCTACGCAAAATGTTTTTGAAGAAGACGGCATCAAGCTCCC
>JBGCEU010000200.1:0-5930 GCA_045106535.1 Akkermansiaceae bacterium
AGCACACTTCTACCTTTGCGCTCGACGCGTGATTGCCAACCACGCTGAGTGTACCTATTGCACTCCTCCGTTACTCTTTGGGAGGAGACCGCCCCAGCCAAACTGCCCAACAGCCACTGTCTCTCGCTTGGATTCACAAGACGAGGTTAGAACTAAAACATATCCAGGGTGGTATTTCAAGGATGGCTCACAAATGGCTGGCGCCACCTGATCAAAGCCTCCCACCTATCCTACACAAAACATATCTCAGCCCAATAACTGCCTACAGTAAAGGTTCACGGGGTCTTTCCGTCTAACCGCGGGTACGTGGCATCTTCACCACGACTACAATTTCACCGGGTCGGTGGTTGAGACAGTGCTTCTCTCGTTACGCCTTTCATGCAGGTCGGAACTTACCCGACAAGGAACTTCGCTACCTTAGGACCGTCATAGTTACGGCCGCCGTTTACTGGGGCTTCGGTTGGGAGCTTCACTCCGAAGAGCTAACCCACTTCCTTAACCTACCAGCACCGGGCAGGCGTCAGTCTCTATACGTCCACTTACGTGTTTGCAGAGACCTGTGTTTTTGATAAACAGTCGAAGAAGCCGATTTACTGTGGCCGGCTCTCACCGGCACCCCTTATCGCGAACTTACGGGGCCATTTTGCAGAGTTCCTTAACCACCGTTCTCCCGAGCGCCTTAGTCTACTCGACTCGCCTACCTGTGTCAGTTTTAGTACGGTCAGTGTGCTTCAATCCTAGGAGCTTTTCTTGGACATCCTGCCAACTACATCGCTGTAAACAGCTTAGCCTATGCCTTGTATTATAAGTGTCTTTTAACCCACTACAACTTGGCCTTCGGCAACGAGCATTTCTATTCGCTCGCTAGCATTTCGGATGCCGTCCCTCCATCAGTCCACACACCGGCGCGGGAATATTGACCCGCTATCCATCGTCTACGCTCTTCAGCCTCGACTAAGGTACCGGCTAACCCTGGACGGAATTACCTTCCCCAGGAAACCTTAGGCTTTCGGCGAACAGGATTCTCACCTGTTTTATCGTTACTCATTCCGGCATAATCACCTGTACAGCCCGTGACCACTCCTTACGGTATGGCTTGTATCTGCTGTACAGCGCTCTCCTACCAATTAACTTGCCCGAAGGCAAATTAAGTCCACGGCTTCGGTGTAATATTTACTCCCGTTCATTATCGGCGCAGAAATGCTCGACCAGTAAGCTGTTACGCACTTTTTAAATGGTGGCTGCTTCTAAGCCAACATCCTGGCTGTCTCAGCACTTCAACTTCCTTAGTGACTAAATATTACTTGGGGACCTTAGCCGATGGTCTGGGTTGTTTCCCTCTCGACCGCGAAGCTTATCCCTCGCGGACTGACTCCCGTGATAGTTTTGTCGGTATTCGGAGTTTGGCTCAGTGGGGTACCCCGGAGGGCCCCCATCCAAATCAGTGTCTCTACCCCCGACAAATAGTGGCACGAGGCTAGCCCAAAAGCTATTTCGGAGAGAACGAGCTATCTCTGGGTTTGATTAGACTTTCACTCCTCCCCACAAGTCATCCCCTCGGTTTTCAACCCAAGTGGGTTCGGTCCTCCACGCAGTATAACCCGCGCTTCAACCTGCTCATGGGTAGATCACTCCAGTTTCGCGTCTACGCCCTATGACTATGTCGCGCTATTAACACTCGGTTTCCCTCTGGCTCCAGCCCGTAAGGCCTTAACCTGCCACAAAACGTAACTCGCCGGATCATTATGCAAAAGGCACGCCGTCACACATCGCGAGCAAGCTCGCTATAGTGCTCCGACCGCTTGTAGGCACACGGTTTCAGGTTCTTTCCCTCCCCTAACAGGGGTTCTTTTCATCTTTCACTCACGCTACTTAGTAAGCTATCGGTCGTCGAAGAGTATTTAGCCTTGCGGGATGGTCCCCGCGGATTCAATCCAGGTTTCACGTGACTGGACTTACTCAGGAAATCTTCTACTCTCCTTAATCAGGTTTCATTTACGGGACTGTCACCCTCTGTGGTCGACCATTCCAGATCGTTCTACTACCTTTTCTGAAGAGCGTATAAAGCTCCTACAACCCCTAGAGGGAAACCCTCTAGGTTTGGGCTATTCCGCTTTCGCTCGCCGCTACTGACGGAATCGATTTTTCTTTCTGTTCCTCTGGTTACTTAGATGTTTCAGTTCGCCAGGTTGGATTGGGAATCATGGGATCAATGCCCGTTTGTCGGCTACCCCAAGCATATCGCAGACTTCCACGCCCATTCTTTCGACACCAAGACATCCCCCGTGCGCCCTTAGTAGCTTGACCACATATATCCAACACTCGAAAACTCGCTAAAGCCTGAAAACAGACCGTTCGCAAATCAACAAGCATAAAATCAATGCTCAAGACCACATGGTAACGATGCTCGAATTTATTTGACTCCAAAATTAAAAAGTCAGACTTTTCAACTTCGGCGCTATTAGTTATGGAAATTGATATCAGCTAAACCACAACACAAAACCTGAACACCATTACAATAAGCAACAATAATTCAAACTAAGCATCGCAGAACAACATCAAATCAACTCTATTTATTAGATGCCATCTAATTATCTGAAGATAATTATTAATTATCCACGAATCTAAATTGTCAAAGATCAATACTATGCTCTAGGCCGAAACCGTAAAACACAACGCCAAAAAGACGAGAAAACAACTCTCAAGCCAGCTAAGCAACACGCTCAGACAGAACCTTCTCAAAAGTGGATTTCTCGGCTCTTAAAGCTTTTTTCTTAAAAGCCTCAATGATGAGGAGTCCTAATTTAGCGACCATTAAAAACATGGTCAATGGCCAAAATCATTTTTTTAAAAATTAATTTTGACTGCCGAAATCCGTTTCAGAATGCCTCTCTCACAAGCAAAGATTCTCTCAGCATTCGCTTTAAAAATCAATGCCTAAAATAAAAAAAATAATGGACCCGATCGGGATCGAACCGACAACCTCCGCCTTGCAAGGGCGGCGCTCTCCCAATTGAGCTACGGGCCCGGATTTATGATTCCTACTGCTGCCAATGGCAACAATAGAGACTCAAAAAAGTGGGCGTACCAAGATTCGAACTTGGGACCTCATCGTTATCAGCGATGCGCTCTAACCAACTGAGCTATACGCCCTCAAAATCAGAGTCCCGTATTGTACTTTTGACGCTTTGCTAGTCAATAGTTGATCAACAGCAAAAAAATATTATCGTCCGCATTTTTTGTTTTCTGCACTAAAACTTGCCACTTTTCTGGGCCACGTCACAAGATTAGCTACCAATTTGACCTCTGCAGAGGACTTGTTGCTAGACATATACCTAATAACCGTCGGTGAATTCACCTCAAAAAGCAAGGAAAAACAGCTACTCAACCGTTGAATCGGGACACGCAATATCAGCCCATCAATGAGCTCCTTATTGCGAGACCACTCAACACCACGAAATGCATCATAGCAAAACATTAAGCTGCCCCAGCAAGCCCTGTAGCCGGCCGCATGACCAGCGTGTCGCTCAATTTTGGGACAAAGACACAAAAGCCCAATTCGCTGCCTGCATTGCAACCAATCGCCGCAACGAAAACACCCTAAACACAGACATATTTTCCGCATCTAGGTTCACGGTTCCTGCATCGAACTGCAAAAAATGCTATCCGTTGGCCTCGACCGTTGGCTACTGATGTGAATGACAAGTGATGTGAATGACAAGCGAAAGTTGAATTAGTTCGGTGTTCCACCACCGCCGCCACCTAAGCCGCCTCTGTTACCACCCAAACCGCCATCACCAAATCCGCTCATGCCTGATTTCTTTGCACTTGGCTTCGGAGTATCACTTTCAACGTACGTGAGGCGATTATAGTCACCAATATCGTCCAGCTCATTACGGAGCGAGAAACCGCCCTTTCCGTCGAACACTAAGATTTCGCCAGGTGTGAGATACTCTTCTTTGGTCTGTGACGCTTTAATCACACGGGTAGGCCTCACATCTAGGACGATTCCGGACGACTGAAACGAATAATCATTGAACTTCCCGTCGATCGCCTTACCTTCATCATCTTTTTGCGAGTCACCCAAGATCCGAATCGTCGAGTCAAGCGGATTAAAAATCTCCGCCTGTGACGAGAACACTAATGGGGAGCCAGATGAAACATCGGTTTTTCCTGGAACACTCAACGAAATCTTCGGATCCTGAACCAAAACCACAATCTTTGCGGTTGGATCAGCATCAAAAAACTCAACGTTTTCGGCTCGACGAATCGTCATCGGCTCAACGCCTCCACCGACAAACGTGTCGGCGATACCTGTAAAGGTTACTAGTTTCGACACATTGCTCTCAGGAACAACGAGCCCGTATTTTTTTGCTACATCCTTATCTTTTAAATCAGCGGGACCTTGGTCCTTGATCTTCAAGATTTCGGGGCGAATGCTTCCGGCAAGATCGCTATCTGTAATCGTATCATTGCCCAACATCTCAAGCTCAAGCTCTGCCTCAAGCTCTGCCATCTTGTTTTTGTTATCTTCTTCCCCATCCTTACCGGCGCCTGATCCTGACCCACCGGTCATACGGCCATCGCCCGTCATGTTTCCGCCAGCACTTTCGCCATCACCAGCGGAAGCACCACTGCCACCACTACCAGATGACGGGCCTTCGCGCCCACTATTCATCCCGGACCCCATTCCAGACCCCATCCCAACCTTCTGCCGTTCGCCTTTCACAAACGCCATCGGCAAGTTCGGGTTAGAGAGAATCGCGCTGACTTTATACTCGAGCTTATCGCCCAATTTGATAGGAGGCGAGTTACTGGTCAAAAGGTCAAAAAAACGAATTTGCTTGAATTCAGGAGCATCCTTTGAAGTCGGATATTTTACAACCTGCTCCTTTTCCTCTCCGTCATCGCCCTCTTTTTCAGAACTCGAGTTGTTGAAGCCGTTGAATTCATTAAACGATGAAGAACCTTCATCGTTTGAGTCGCCATCAGCTGCTCCCATCCCTACCAAGAAATCCCTGATTTTTAACTTTGGATGAGTCACGAATTCATCAAAGTTCGTCATCAAAATGGAAGGAATTTTTGCATTAAGAAACGGATCGTACTTGTCGGCTTCGATCAGGTTTGGAAAGGAAACCGGAGAAACCCGCTCATTTGAGCTTTTCACTTCATCGGTAATGTCCTTCCAATCACCGCCATTGACCCGCCGATAAACAACAAGGCCAATGTACTTTGGGTAGTCCTTTTCTGGATCGTATTTTCTAGAACCGATAAATGTCTTTTCATATGCCTCAAACTGCTTTTTGTATGGAATCAACCCGGTCACGCTCACCATTTGACGCTGAATGATGCCCACATTCTCGATTGCACCTGCGCCAGGAACGCCTTCCATTTCAGCAAGTATGTACTCTGGAACTGGCTTGGTTGGATACTCTGCTTTTCCGGACTTTCCGCTTCCGCCGCCCATGCCTCCGTTTCCGTCCATTCCACCAGCGCCAGAACCGGAACCACCACCGCTACCATCTTGCATACTTCCGTTTCCGCTCATTCCACCAGCACCAGAACCGGAGCCACCACCCAGGCCGCCACGTGAACTGCCAGACTTCTTTTTCTCTGGCCGCTCTTCCTTGACCTCTAACGGCGCCATTGCAAGATTGTTGATTGGAACACCAAGCTCCTTACCTGCCACGTACTGATAGGCAAACTGTGCATGAACATTTTGCACGGCATAAACGTCTGGCTTCAACCGCTTTGGTTTAGACGACTCTTGCAAGTTACCGATCGGCGGTGCGGGGTACACAGACGCATCAACTTTGTCTGCCAACAAACGCTCAACCTTTTTCGGAATCCCTAGGTTCGGGATCCGATAGGTCTTAAAGCTGGGCTCCTCATCCGAATTTGGATCTGCATCCCATTTCGTGGAAGCGATC
>JBGCEU010000201.1:0-21466 GCA_045106535.1 Akkermansiaceae bacterium
CGCCGCAGCCTCAGCCTCACGCAAGTGATCCTGCAAGCGGATCATGCGCCACGAGATGTGGTCGGAGTAGGGCTCAAGCCATGGGTCGTCCTTGACTAGCTTCGGGATGTCATCGCTCATGCCAGCAGATTAACCACGGAGGTCAGGGAAGACACGGAAAATCGGGAGGGGATGACTGGATTTGGAGAGGCGCTAATCAGGATGGCTTATTTCTCTTCTGCCGCAGGTTTTTCCAGATTTTCTGTGATTAGTTCGCGCATGTAATCAGCAGTTAATATTTCCGGAGTGATGATTGGCTCATCTTTTCCAGGAACATAGAGAACATTCACGGGGATGGCAGTTCGGCCTAGCTCTTGGAGTTTTTTCTCAATCTCTGGGTCGGGGTTAGTCTTGTCCGCTTTCAGAGCTATAACTCCGTATTCCTTGAAGAGTTCAACGATTTCGGGCGGATATGCATTCTTTTTATTTACCTGACAGGTAGCACACCACGTTGCTGTGAAATCGACATACACGGGAGTGCCATTTTCCTGTAGTTCCTCGACCTTTTGAGCACTCCACTTCTCCCATTGGATCTGTTTGCTTTTATCGGGTGGCAGGGTGATGAGAATTCCGCCAATCACACCAAGTAAGGTAAGAACCTTGGCGATAGTTCTTGCTTTGTTAGATCGGTGAGGCTGATTCCAGCGGCCATAGATCCATACGCCAATGGCGATCAGGCTGAGACCGATAATAACATCTAACATGAAGTCCAAACCTGTCTGCGCGACGTAGACCCATAGAAGGTAACCTGCTGTGGCAAATAACAGAAAGGACATTGCCTGCTTGAAGCTCTCCATCCAAGGTCCGGGGCGGGGGAGTTTTTCAATGAGGTGGGGGAAGATGGATAATATTAAATAAGGTAAAGCTAGTCCAAGTGCCATTGCGGTAAACGCGAGCATGAATTGAACGTTAGGTAGAGCGAATGCGGCACCAATGGCAGCCCCAAGAAATGGAGCTGAGCATGGTGTGGCTACGACCGTAGCGAGCACTCCGCTGAAAAATGATCCTTGCAGCCCCTGCTTACTTTGGAGTTTCCCTCCCACTCCTGTTGCGCCAGTGCCTATCTCGAATACGCCAAACATGTTTAGCGCTAGGATAAACATCAGCAGCAAAATCGTTAGGACAATGTATGGGTTCTGCAGCTGGTAGCCCCAACCGACATCATCTCCCGCACCCTCAAGTGCCTTGTTTCTGAGTGATAGAAGAAAACCTGCAAGCACCCAGAACGAGATGAGAACACCTGCCGCGAATGTGATCCCGTGGAGAACGACTTTCTTTTTGTCTTCTCCAGCCTGCTGGGCAAATCCCATGATCTTTAGGCCGATGACAGGAAATACGCACGGCATTAAATTGAGAATGAGTCCACCTAACAACATGCCTCCAATAATCCCTAAGAAGGTGCCGATTCCTGCGGATTCGAGTGGTTTGGATTCAAAAGCGGCTTTTGTTACCCAGAGTCCGTGTGCTTTGTTTTCGCTCGTCCAGCCGTTGGGGGATACCAATATACCCGAAAGATGTTCCAATGCGTCTACCTCCGCGCCGTTAGGATCTGTTTTGACCGACGGTAGAGTGATGCGGTAGCCATTTTCAATTGACTCAACCTGCTGCGGATTGGTGCCATTGGTCTGCTTGTCTGTGCTTACAAAAACAGGTTTTCCTGGGTCGTGGCTCGAGAATGTATCAGATGTGATTTCCAGAATAAACTTCGCCCCTTGCTTGTAAACACTGACTTGCCATGGGGAATCGTCGAGTGGCAATCCATTGCTTGCTGACTTGAAAAACTCGGTGTGTGCGGCGTTTGCCTCAGTAGCTGGGCTGATTTTTGTTTGAACCGAAAACTCTTCAGACTCTGGTGGAAGGCACCCCTTGTCGTTACAGAGCTGCCATTGAGGGCTGACTTTGATGGTAGGTTCAGCACCAGCCGCAGCCGATTCAGGCACGCGGATATCAGCGAGGATAGTGTATGTGTTTTCGTAGACGTAAAATTGTGTGCCGGCGGAATCGTAGAGGTGAGGAGTCGGCCAGTGTAGTTTACTGACAGTATAACCATCAGGAAGCTCCCAGCTGAATTCAAGTGGAAGTCCAGGGCCGCCTGGGTTTTTAAAATAGGAATGCCATCCCTCTGCGTGTGTGAGCTCAATGCCGACAGTTAGGATGTCGCCTGGAGCCACAGACTGCTGTTCGGTCAATACCTTGACGGACGTTTTTTTCTGCTCTTCATCATCTAAGCCTCCGCCAAAAGGATTGATCTCCTCCTGTGCATGGACGGCTGGAATGAAGCTCAGGAAAAATAGCGAAAATAGAAATTTGAGTGTGTTGTTCATGGTGCAGAATGTGTGCGCTGCGAACGCTTGGTTTCCATTGAGAGCGATATCAACGAAGTATCTTCCCAAAAAAATTACGCCAACTTAGGTTCGGTATCCTCAGGTGGTGGGCTGGAGCCTTTATCCGAGTCCTTTTTTTCCTGGGAATCCATGATCTTACGTTCCCAGACATAGCGGCGGAAAAGCACCTTCACAGCAGCCGTCATTGGCACGGCGAGAAGTGCGCCGATGAATCCACCTAAGAGAAGCGACCAAAAAAGCATCGAGAAGATGACGGTCATCGGGTGCAGGCCCACGGAGTCGCCGACAATTTTAGGTGCGGTGACCAGTGAGTTGATTTGTTGTACGACAAAGAAGATCGCGATGACTGCCGCGACGTAGATCCAGGGGTTGGCACCGAGATAACTTGGGTGATTTCCAAAGTGCACATAGGCGATGATGCACGCGGGGATCATGCAGATGATATTGCCGATAAATGGGATGACGCCGAGGATGGCGAGCATCAGGCCGATCAGCAGGCCGTAGGGAAGCTGGAAAATCCACAGTGCGATGCCAACGAGAAGGCCATCGATAAATGCCACGAGCATCTGACCACGGAAAAAGGAGATGAGGTAACCGTTGATTTCCTGCAGGGTATCTACCACTTCGTTTTTGAATCGTGATGCCTTGAGCGGAACGTATTCATGCCAGTGGGCTTTGATGCTGGAGCTTTCTTTGAGGAAGTAGTAGAGGTAAATCGGCGTCATGACGGAGCCGAGCACGAGTCCCAGAAAGCCGAGGATTCTCGAGGAGCCTTCACTAAACCAGCCTGTGATAGTTGAGACAATCTTGCCGGCGTATTTAGAGAGAAGATACTGCCAGCGGCGTTGAGTTGGAGATTCCACCTCCGAGAGCTGGGCAGCAGATTGATCTGTCGTGTTATCGATCTTGGGAGCTTCTGCTGGTTCGGCAACGATTGCTCCACTCTCAGGATCAACTTTTTCAGAGAGATACTCCTCAGCTGGCTGAAGCCAAGGCGCGTCCCGGATGTTTTCGATGGTAGACTGAAATTTGTCTCCAATTTCTTCCTTATCTTCAATTGCCTCCGAAATCTGCTGGGCAATCGGAGGCACTATCATGAAGCCCAGAATCACCAGAAAAACAATGAAAGCGGCAAAAACACTCATGACTGCCTTCAGTCGCGACAGTCCCTTTTTCTGCAGCCAGGAAACAATAGGATCAAGCAGATAGGCAATGATACCAGCCACAGCAAGTGGCACTAGAACTGGCTGTAAGTAACCGAGAATTTGCCCAGTCAGCCAGATAAGGCCGACGAGAAGGGCTGCAATGATCAGAATCGCCAGTCCAGTGAGGGCTTTCCAGAGGGTGCGGCGTTGAAACGGGCTGGGGTAGCGTGGTGTCACAGGAGGAGAAACTAGAGATTTCCCCGAGAAATGCGATGGTAAAATCGGCCGGATATTCTACGTGGATGCTTTTTAGCTAGGCGATCTATTTTAAGATTCTTTTGGGGGCTTCCTCAAGCAACGAGGACTCGGCGAGGTCAGAAGGGGCAACAGCAAGTTCGTTATTAGGTAATGCCTGTGCGCTTCCGTAGCGGGATTTGACCAGGTTTTGCACCGTCGGGTGCTTAAGGTTATAGGATTTAAACGGCCTAGGTTTACACAGTTCGATGCCCGCAGCTTTGTTGTATATTTTCCAAACCAGTTCAGAGCAATAGATCCTGTCATCCGACCAGCGGAATTGACCGTCGTAGTTCTTGCCCAGCAGAGAATTTCCGTACTGCTGTGCCTTTCGAATTGTCTCGGCATCGATATGTTTGTCCGCTTCTTTAAGGCGCATTGCGTAGAATGACTTGGGACTGCGGGCGATGAACTGCGGCAGTGGCGTGATTTTAACAGGTTGAACTGCTTCGATAACCATTGGTTTATTATCTCGGAAAAAAACAAGCCCTACGTGTGTCCAGCGAGAGTTGGTAGCGGCTTTTACGGCCTTGCCTTGGTTGCTGTTTGTTTCTTGGAAAACAATATCGCCGTCCCGTAAATCATAGGGGTTGTATGTTTGGCTCTTGTAATATTGGGCGTAGCCAATCGACATTGCGAGAGCTGCAAAGATAAAGACGAACGTTACAATCCATTTTCTATTCATGCTTATCAATCTATCACATGAGTGAGTTTTTCAAAGTCACGGGTTGTGATTTTTTGTGATGGGTTTGCCAAAAGTAGGACGAGTTTGCAACTTGTCGGCAAGCCTTGGGATAATCAAGCCATGTCTAGTGCGTTCACACCTCCTGCCGACAACTTACAAAGTCGTCCTACCTTGACTTCACCTGCGGTGAAGGCTCCCGGAGTATTAGAGATGCGGGAAAAGTAACATCGCAGCTGCACGCGTGGGCATGGTGAGGGGATTCCATCGAGATGGAGCATGAGTAATCCTTTTACTGTTTTTCTTGTCGTTTTCAATAATACGTAGCTGCTCTTCTGCAAACCTTCGGCTGATAACATTTAGATTCGATTCGTCATTCAGGTAGAGAGAACGTGGATCCATGTTGGCGGATCCGACGGAAGAAAAAACACCATCGATCACGAGCACTTTACAATGCATCATCGTTGGCTGATATTCGTAAATGTGAACACCTGCGCGTAGAAGTTTTTCATACTGGTATCGTGATAGATAGCGCAGCACCCAGGCATCGTTATATCCGGCGGGCACGATCATTTCCACATGCACCCCCCGCTTGCGGGCATCCAGGATTGATTTCATCATCGGACGGTCTAACAGGATGTAGGCGTTCTCGATGACGATGCTTTCCTGGGCGGCTGCAAATGCCTGGCGGTAAAAATGCGGAATAGTGTATTCTTTTTCGATCGGAGCTGAATTAAACGCCTGAGCTCGATAAGCTCCTCGTTTTTTTAATGTCGGATAGTAATCGTTGCCTACGAGTGGGGTGCCGCCGAGTTTACGCCAGTTATCTTCGAAAGCCCTCTGCAGCTGTGCGACAACAGGTCCGGTCACACGATAATGATTTTCGCGCCAATGTTCTTTGCTGTGCGCATTGCCAATCCATGCGTCCGCCACACCGCAGCCTCCAGTAAATCCAATTTTACCGTCCACGACCATGATTTTCCGATGGTCACGTGTGTTAAGCTGCCACGGCTTAAAAATTGACCAGCGATTGTAAAACCTCACATCAATCCCGGCTGCGCGCATTTTTGAGATTTGAGCCTTTCCCACTGCCTTGCTACCAATCCTGTCCAAAATAATTTTTACTTTCACCCCCTCGCGAGCCTTTGCACAAAATGCTTTGTTGAAAGCTCGGGCAGCATTGCCGTCGACGTAGGCATAGGTTTCAAAATTGATCGTTTTTTTTGCTTCACGAATAGCTTTGAGCATCGGCGGATAGAATCCGTCACCGTTAAGAAGTGATTCCACGGAATTACCACGTGCCCAGACAACTCCAGTGGTTTTGCTTACTGCGGTACTAAATTTTGGAGATCCTACTTTGACCGACTCATCTATGGGCTGAGCATTTGCGATTCTGCTGCCCGGGTTGCATGAAGCTGTTGCCAGACCTATCAAAGTGGTGAGCAACAGGAACTTATAGCGTTGATGGATCATCCGAACCATGGGGTGTCTCGCATTTTATCGCTTCGCTTTAAGATGACAAGTCCGCTGCAAGATAATTGTTGGATTATAAAATCATCATTGAATTTTACTCAGGTCATACCCTAAATAGTCGGTGTGGAGAGCATTGTCATTAAGGGAGCACGGCAGCATAACCTGCGTGACATTGATGTGGAAATCCCACGTGGAAAGCTGGTCGTCATTACCGGGCCGAGTGGTAGCGGGAAGTCATCGCTGGCATTTCATACTCTTTATGCGGAAGGCCAGCGACGCTATGTAGAGAGTCTGAGTTCTTATGCTCGGCAGTTTCTGGATCAGTTTGATAAGCCGGACGTGGATTCTATAGATGGGCTCAGCCCCGCGATTGCCATTGAGCAGAGGAGTGGGGGAATGAACCCTCGTTCGACTATTGCCACTTCCACGGAAATTTACGATTACCTGAGAATTCTCTATGCCGCTGCAGGTGTGCCGCACGATCCCAAAACGGGTGAGCGGTTAGAGAAGATGACATCTGCGGACATTATTGAGATGCTCTCGAACAAGGAGGAAAAAACCAAGGTGGTTCTGCTCGCACCAGTGCCACGTGAGGAAGCGGCAGAGGTTCAGACTCTGTTGGAAAACTTGCGTCGTCAGGGCTTTGTCCGCATCCGAGTGAATGGCACCATGATGGAGCTGGATGAGGCTGAGACACAGTGGCCTAAAAGGATTAAAAGTATTGAGATCGTTGTCGACAGATTAGTCATACGTGAAGGTGCGATGAGCAGACTAGCCGACTCCGTGGAGACCACACTGAGGATTTGTGGTAGTCACGCGGTCGCCTTGCTGATGGAGCCGGGGGCTGACGACTGGCAAGAGGTGTCTTTTCAGACCAGCTACCGTAACCCATCAACGGGATTCGAACTTCCGGATCTAACGCCTAAGCATTTTTCGTTTAATTCAAGTCACGGTGCCTGCGCAAACTGTCATGGACTCGGCACCGAGATGTCGTGTGATCCCGACCTTCTAGTTCCTGATGCCACTAAATCACTTAACGATGGCGCGGTGGTCATCTGGAAAAGCAATAAACGTAAAAAAAGCTGGCAGGGTAAAAAAATGGAGGCTCTCGCCAAGGAGATGGAGCAAGATGTGGATGCTCCTTTTTCAAGTCTATCAGATGCCTTCAAACACGCCCTTTTTTACGGGACAGAGGGCAAGGAAATCGAGGTGATTTGGGAAAAGGATGGATTCCAGCGTCCTTTCACCAAGGAGTTCGAGGGGCTCTGCCGGACAGTGGAAAGGTTTTCCCGCGAGAGCAAAAGCAATGCCGTGCGCAGGAGCATGAGCCGATTCATGACCTCGCGCAGATGCCCCGTCTGTGAAGGACGAAGGCTTAAAACTTCAATTTTAGCGGTCACATTAGATCATCTATCGAATGAAGAGTTAGGGATTGATAAGTTTTGTGCATTGCCGGTTGAAGATGCTGTGCGGTGGATGGAAAAACTCAGTTTGCCGGCGGATCGAGGTGAAGCTCTTAAGGGAGTGGTGGATGAAATCATGCGGCGGCTGAAGTTTCTGAATGATGTCGGGCTATCCTATCTCACGCTCGACCGAGCCAGTAACACGCTCTCTGGTGGTGAGGCACAGCGTATCCGGCTAGCCACCCAGATTGGAGCGGGGCTGTCTGGTGTGATTTATGTTCTCGATGAGCCGAGTATCGGCCTTCACGCGGCGGATAATGCGCGGTTAATCGCGGCACTCAAGCGCCTCCGTGATATCGGAAACACGGTGGTGGTGGTCGAACACGATGAGGAAACGATCCGAGCCGCCGACTGGTTGATCGACATCGGGCCTGGCGCAGGAAGCCACGGCGGCGAGCTGTTAGCACAGGGGAAACCCTCTGAGGTGATACTTAGCAAAGATTCCGTCACTGGAAAATGGCTCGCGGGAAAGCATTCCGCTGATTGCTCCGAGAAAATTATCAAGCCAAGCGGGGAAATCATCATTCGTAATGCCAGCGAGAATAATCTGCAAGGAATCGACGTGAGCATTCCACTTGGTATGATGGTCTCAGTCACTGGCCCAAGCGGAAGTGGAAAATCTACCTTAATCGACAAGATATTGCGTCGCGCACTCTCTCGCCATTTTCACCGTGCTACCAGCAAGCCGGGGGAGCACGATGGCATTGAAGGTATCGACCAGCTCGACAAAGTAGTCGTAGTGGATCAAAAGCCGTTAGGTCGTAGCCCTCGCTCAAACCCCGCCACTTACACCGGCGCGCTCGACCTGATTCGAGCCCTGTTTGCGAAGCTGCCACTTGCCCGCCAACGAGGATACAACGCGGGTAGGTTTAGCTTTAATGTCAAAGGCGGCCGTTGCGAGAAATGTCAGGGGGATGGAGCCATCAAGATTGACATGCATTTTCTAAACGACGCCTATGTGACCTGCGATTCGTGCCTGGGGAAACGTTTCAATCGCGAGACACTCGAGGTCACCTATAAAGGGAAAAACGTCTCAGAGGTGCTGGAAATGACTGCAGAAGAAGCTGCTGAATTTTTTGGTAATGTGCCCAAACTAAGCCGTATTCTCAACGCGCTCTGTGAGGTTGGCCTCGGCTATATCCATCTTGGTCAACCTGCGAACACACTCTCCGGTGGAGAAGCTCAGCGGGTGAAGCTGGCTGATGAGCTGTCGCGCCCTAACAGTGGTCATTGCCTTTACTTGCTAGATGAGCCGACAACGGGGTTGCATTTTCAAGACATCCAAGTGCTGCTTGAGGTGCTACGCAAACTCCGCGACGCAGGAAACTCACTGGTGATCGTTGAGCATAATCTCGATGTCATCCGTGCATCAGACTGGATTATCGATCTTGGTCCCGGCGGTGGTAGACACGGAGGCGAAGTCGTAGCCAGCGGTAGTCCCGAACAGATGAGCTTAAACCCTAAAAGCCTAACAGGGAAATGGCTGGCAGCGGATTAGTCGTCTAATTCCACCACCCAGATATTACGGAAGCGCACGGGGTTACCGTGATCCTGAAGCTGGATTGGTCCCTTGTCGGCGTGGGCTTTATATTCAGTCGCGGCGTGTGGACCAGCCCAACCGGTGCCACCCCATAGTTCGACGTTGTCATGAATGACGTGGCCGTTGTGCACGACATGGAATTTGGCACGGCGTGTTACTTCACCCTTTTCGTTAAAAATCGGACGGTGAAACGTAATGTCGTAAGTTTGCCACTCACCTGGCTTGCGGCAGGCATTGACGAGCGGCACTGCGCGGCCGTAGAGCGCACCGCATTGCCCGTCAGGATAAGTTTTGTTTTCGTAGCTATCCAGAATCTGAACTTCGTATTGCCCCATGAGAAAGACACCGCTGTTACCGCGTCCCTGCCCATTGCCTTTGACTGTAGATGGGGTAGCAAACTCGATGTGCAGTTTGCATGAGCCGAATTGCTGTTTACTCTGTAAAAAGCCAGCTCGCTTGACGGACTCGAGTGCTCCATTGACGAGTTTCCACTGGGTGGGCTCGCCTTTTTTGTTTGTCCAGTTCTTGAAGGTTCCCTCAGATCCATCGAAGAGGATCGTGGCGTTTTTAGGAGCTTTGGCAGCCTCGGCGTCGTATGGCTTAGGAGCCACGACTTTCGGCTGCGGAACTATTGTTGGATCTGATTCATGTACCTTGATGCCGTCGATGAACATATACTTCACCTTCTTGCCTTTCTCGTTGATACGGATTTCGGTTTTGATAACAGGGGGCTTGGCGTGTGAGGCGGTTACACAGGCAAGTAAGGCGAGAGAGATGACGGATCGTTTGTTCATGGTTTCGTATTATTTAAAATTCAGATTGAATTACTATTGAATAATGCAACTGCTGAAAATGTGGCGTATTAGCAGTAGATTAAAAGCGAAATATTATTCACATACCCGATAGCTGAATCTGAGGGTAATGTTAGTTTATCTGAGCAGTGTATAAAATATTACGAGGTGGGAGGTAATCCCTGAGGGTTAAATGGCTACAGCTTAAAGAGGTAGGGTATTTCCCCCTAAAAAATTACCCTTCATTACTTGCACAATACACATTTGATGCGAAACTATACAAATATTATAGATCATGTCAGGGAATCCATCAACAAACACCGTCCAAATGAGCACCATTTCTGGCAGTTCTCAAATGCCCAGTGCTCCAGCCCACTCTTGGAGAAAGTGGTTAGCGGAGAACGGATCCCGCATGCTACTCTTCGCACGACAACAGACACGAAATTCTCAAGACGCTGAAGATGTATTCCAAGATGCCCTGATCAAACTTGCTCGTAAGGTTGATGAGGGAACTTTCGATGGTGGTCAAGAGTCGTGGAAACCTTACCTCTACACCGCTATCAGACGCTTAGCGATCGATCTTGGGCGAAAAAACGATCGGCGTAACAAACGCGAAGAAAAATCGGAACTGGATCGACGAATTCAAACTGGCGGTGTTTCTGATCCCTGGTTTGATAGTGATGGATCTAATGATGAGACACGTGATCTTCTTGAGCAAGGGTTGAAGAAACTGCCCACAAAGTTTGCAGAAGTGATCGTGCTTAAAATATGGGGTGAACATACTTTCGCTGAAATTGGAGAGATGCTTGATGTATCTCTGAACACCGTTGCTTCGCGATACCGTTATGGTCTCGAGCGGCTCCGCAAGAGCTTGGATTCCTCACGTCGAGCAGAAGACATTTGATCTCCAATTTGAAAACAAACTTTCTGATCTGTAACGTTAGGGCAGTGAAGTAATTTGCTCTTAGGGCAGCACAGATAACATTTTTTTATTCATAACATGAACGAAACTCTTCCACCGGAACTCACCGAGCTTGAGCAAATTCTATCGAATTTAATTCCAAGCGCATTACCTGAGGAGACCGTCGACACGCTTTCAGTTTCGGTCGAGAGCAGCTTATGCCCTGATGCAAATCTCCCTGAAGATGATGGGCTTGATGATCTCGAGAAGCACCTTGAGCACATTAATCCCGCTACCATGCGCACAGATGTCGTGTCCCGCATGATCGCTGCGATGGATAGCTGGCATGAGCACGTTCCGGTCGAGGAAAAGGTTGTTTCTTTTTCGGATCAGCAAGTTAAGCCAACCGTTTCGGGAGTGCCCAAACCCAAAACTCAATCTGGCAATATGATAGCTGCTGCAGCTGCTGTTGCCCTGTTAGGTGCTGCCGCAGCTCTGATCCTTCCTCATTTTTCATCTGATGAAAAGCAGGCTTTGGCCTCTGGTGGCGACGATTTTCCCCAACGCACTCTTACTAACGTTGGGGACTTTAATGTTTCTAATCAGTCGACTGCCAAAGATGCTTGGCTTGTCCCTGATGCTCTCAGCCATAGAGTTGTCAACACCGCCGACCGAGGTATCGTCATGTCTGAAAATCAGACACTGCACCGCTGTATCCGTCTTGACAGTGTAGAGAGAATTAAGATCGAAGACGAAGACGGACGAGAGATTGTAATCAGCCGTCCAAGCGTCCAATACGTGCTTATACCAGTGGAAACAAATTAGTTTTTTCTTAAACAAAAAACAACCACTATCCCGCTCAAGGAATACACACACTATGAGGGCTTGGGGGTATCCCAAGTGGTTCTTTACCAGTCTATTGCCAATAGTTCCACTGGGTGGAGGCCCTCCATCTCAGTTCTTACTAGTTCACCTGAATCTAACATTATAAATTGAAAAACATTAGCGACAAAACAGCTATGAAAACAAAAACAAAAACTAAATTACGAGTCAACACGAAGGGCTTGATCGGAATCACTTCAGCAGCATTACTTATGCCTGCTACAGCTATCGAAAAGCCGCACAGTGAAGAAGCACCCAAAGAGAAGGCCGAGAATGCTCCTGTCGTAGAAGAGGCACCTAAAGCAGCCAAACCAGCTCAGAAGATCGCCATGCTTGGTGTAGGTGGTATGACGACTAGTGAAACCCTCTCGCTTCATCTTGGATTGGACAAAGGCGAGAGTCTAACACTCTATCATATAGCGCCCGGATCAGCTGCCGACAAAGCGGGACTCCAACAGCATGATATCTTGACGGAGTTTGACGGCAAAAAAATTGGCGATCAGCAAGATCTCCGTGAGGCGGTTCAGGCAAAAAAACCAGGTGATGAAGTGCTTGTGAAGTTCATCAGCAAAGGAAAGGCTCACGAGAAGGAGATCACTCTTGGCGAGCGCAGAAAAGTTCCAGGTATCGTGCCTGCGCCTGGAATCAATCCAGAGTGGCTTAAGAAGAATTTTGGAGGAAATATGCCTCCTGCCGGTATCGTTCCCATGAATGCTGAAATGATGCAGCGCATGCAAAAGCAGATGGACATCCAGATGCAGAAACTTCGAGGCGGCCAAGGTGGTGCTATGAGGCTCGAGCTTGGTAAACTATTGAAGCAAGCTCAGAACCAAGGAGGAGGTAAAGGAGTGTTCAACTTTGGTATCGGGACTTCAGTTACCATGATGGACAATGAAGGCTCGATTAGTATGAAAACATCAGACGGTAAGAAAGAAGTAATTGTCAAAGACAAGGCAGGGAAGACTCTATTCGAAGGGCCATATCAAACCGACCAAGACAAAGCTGCAGTGCCAGACGAGATACGTGATCGCATTGATCGTCTCAATCTGGGGGAGGATGGAAACAGATTGAAATTGCGTATTATGCCTCCCATGAATTTGCCTCCCAAAGACGAAGTAGAGGAAGAACCCGCCGAGTAAGGGAATCTACAAATCGATATAATCAAGAGCCTTCGCATTAGCCCGGAGGCTCTTTTTTGTGTCATGTTTTACTGTATTCAGGTTGTTGAATATGGCGTGCTGGGTTAGCATTGACTTGTGCCTAAGACGAGTGATTTGCCTTATTTGATCCGCCTGCTGGATGATGATGATCCTGAAGTGTTTCCAGTAGTCAGCCAACAAATTGGTGAATTCGGTGGTGATATCAGCCAAGATCTCGCTGCGTTAGGAATCGATATTCCGAACTCACGTATGAAGTTGCTCTCTAGCATCCTCGTAGCTGGTCGGCGCAAGACACTTGCTGATCAATGGCAGGTCCCCTCGAGAGGTATCGCTGCGTGGGAAGACGATTGGGATAGCTTTGAGCACGCGCTGCGCTTGCTGTCTGACTTTCTTCATGACGGGGTGACATTACGTCCGGCGTTGTCGGATTGTTTGGATTTGTTAGCGGACGAAATCAGTGAAGATATTTCTTCTCCATCCGCTGAAGAACTAAGGGATTGGCTATTTTCTAAGGGCAGGTTCAAGGGGGCTAAGAAAGCAGATGCTTGCGAGTATTTTGACCTATGCCATGTCATGGACGTCTATCGCGGTAATCCAACAAGTCTCACGTGTATGTTTATGCTCTTGGGGCGGAGGCTAGGTGCGCGAGTAGATGGTTGCAGTTATCCAGGTCACTTTTTGGCACGGATTCAGATAGAAGGGCGTGCTGCACTTGTTGATTGTTATCACCGTGGCCGCACATTTGATGTCGATGCTCTCCTTGAGAAACACCCTGAGATATCCAAGAAGGCGCAAGCCGCAGTTGTGTCTCAGGGGCATCTTGGCTTGATTCTTCATCGCTATATTTCGGAAATAAAAAGCAGCTTGCGTGCTTTGGGGCGGGATGAAGATGCGAAGTTTTTTGGCCAGCTAGCGGAGACTCTAGAAAAATGATCGCTGGCTCTGAGCGGGTTCGCATCGACGGGCATCTGTTGCACCGCATGGTTTTTACACCTGAAAAATCTGTAGAAGTGCGAGCCTGTGCTATTTTTTATCATGGCCAAGGCGATTATGCAGAGCGCTACACTGATGTGTTAGATGTATTCACCCGGAGGGGAATTAAATGTATCATCACTGAGCTACGTGGTCATGGTCATAGTCCAGGGAGGCGAGGGCACTGTGGTGATGAGCAGTTATTAAATGCTGTGGTGCTCGACACCTTGGAAGAAATTGGTGATGTTCCATACGGAGTCATGGGGCACTCGATGGGAGGGCTACTTGCGCTTAGACATTTAATTCTGGCAGGCAGAGGGCAGTATGCTGAGCCTAGCTTTGCGTGGCTTTCCTCGCCACTGGTGCGACCTAGTGCTCGGCGATCAAAGTGGTTCAAAACCGCACTTCGTTTTTTGGCACCCATGATGCCGAGTCTGACTGTAAACACAGGAGTTACTCCACAAATGTGTCGGGTCAAATCGGATGACCCAGATCAACCGCCACCACCACCAAAGCATCAGCTTTGGCACCGGCGGGTTTCTATAGGATGGGGAGCGGCCTTACTTGATATCGAGCAATTGGTTAATGAACATGCTGAGGAAGTGTCGGCATCGCTGCCACTCATCTACACCCAGGGTGCGGAAGATCCGGTTTGCCCGGTCGAGACAGCGCGTGAGTTTTTTTCCAAACTAGCCGATGGCAATAGTGAGTATCATGAATTCGAGGGTATGCTGCACGAGCCGTTTAATGGAGAGGGTAATGACAAGCTCTTCGCAGCTCTGGAGTCGTGGTTAGATCAGCTTGATTTGGGGAAATAAAAAACCTCCTCCCGCTGATGCAGGAAGAGGTTTTGGAAAGTTATCGAGTGATTGAAGGCTACTCAGCGGCAGCAGCTTCGGCTTCTTGACCGTCGGTCTTGACGTTGATCTTAAGATTAGCTGTCACTTCAGTGTGAAGCTTGATTTCAAGATCATGCTTACCGGATGTCTTAATTGGCGAGCTGAGCTGGATGGTGTGGCGGTCGATCTCAACACCCTTCTCGGAGAGCTCTTTCTGAATATCAATCGTGGTAACAGAGCCAAATGCCTTGCCGCCTTGACCTGTTTCGAGAGTGAACTCAAGTTTGAGCTTTTTGATCTTGGCTGCTAAGTCTTGGGCACTTGCGTGCTCCTCAGCTTCACGCTTCACGCGCTGCTCTTTGAGCTGGTCGAGGTGTTTGAGATTAGCTTTTGATGCTTCGTATGCCTTACCTTCAGGGATCAGGTAATTGCGGGCAAAGCCAGCCTTGACGGTGACGACGTCTGCCTCGGCGCCGAGGTTGTTGATTTTATCGCGTAGAATGACTTCAGTTGTGGCCATGGGAAAATAGTTTCGGTTGGTTACGGGGGGCAGGAGATAGGCGTGGTAAAGGACTGAGTCAAGCAGGATTTCCACAATTAGCGAGGAATTCGCTATTGCTTGGACTTTGCGCGCAGTTTAACCTTTGCAATATGAGAATCAAAATATCACACTGGATAGCCTTCCTGAGCTTTGGGTTAATTACAGCTGCCCAAGCAGATATCACCGTCGAGCCTGCGGGAATGAAAGTTGTTTGGAAATCTCTGGATAAAGAGTTTGATGGCTTTAAAACCTACAATTCTTCGGAGGGAGTTGGCCTAACGCTTGTGGCTAAGTCGACAGAAAAGCAGTTTATTGGGTTCAACAAAAAGACATCTAAGCTGACATTCATGGACGGTGAGACGGACTTGGGTGGCAAGTTTGGATTTTTTGACAAGATCAGCAAAGATGGTCGAGTCATGAAGGTCGAGTTGAACTCGAAAAAACTTCCCGCCAAAGGTGTGGCATCCATTGGAGTTAAAGGCACTCTTGATGTTATCGTGGCATCGAAGTCTGAGACTAAAACACTCGGCCCGAGAGAGTTTAAAAAAGACGACAAGCTAGAACTTGGCGAAGATTTCAAGTTCACGGTAAAATCCATCGGTAAGCCCAAGTGGGGGGACAATGCGCTGGAGGTTACATTTGAGTGGAAAAGAACAACTCCGGGCAAGGTCGAAGAGCTCAAAGAAGTCAGGTTTTACGGCGAGGATGGGAAGCTTATAGAATCTTCTCGGGGTGGCACAAGCTGGGGTGGATTCGGCACAAACTATTCGACCTCGATCAGCTACAACTTAAAGAAGGAGGCGAAGATTCTTAAAGTGGAAATGGATATATGGACCGATGCTGAAAGAGTCACCGTTCCTCTGAATCTGGCATTAAAAATTGGCGGCTAGGCACATTCGGTAAATGAAGGTCGTACGCACATACTCACTGCTCATGCCTGCGCAATTGGCTCAGCTAGAGTTACGAAGCCACGGAATTGAGTCCGTTATTCTTGATGAGCATGTGGCAATGCTGACACCATTCGCAATGGATGGTGGGATACGATTAGCCGTGTCTGAAGAAAGTTTGCCTGAAGCACAATCCATTCTGGAAAATGCCTCGGTCTCTGAGGAGGAGTAGAAATTTTTTGCATTTGTTGTGACTAATTGAGTATTCCACACGTATCCATTCATATGTGTGTTTAACTCTACCCCCTCACATAATGACTCTAACTGCTATGGAATATATTCCTCCGCACGTTCTGCTGGGCGCCTATACTGAAGGCGTATTTCCCATGGCGGAAGAAGGCGAGATTTACTGGTTTTCACCCCTGCAGCGCGGGGTGATGCCGATTGACGATCGTTTTCATATACCCAAGGGGCTAAGAAAAAGCCTGCGGAAAAAACCATTCGAGATCCGGATGGACACCGTGTTTCGTGATGTGATTGATGCCTGCGCTGATAGAGATGAGACATGGATTGACGATTCAATCCGCGAGAGTTACTGCAAGCTTCATAAGCTTGGTCATGCGCATTCCGTCGAGTGCTGGGATGAGGAGGGGCTTCAAGGGGGGCTCTATGGTGTGGCGCTGGGGAAAGCTTTTTTTGGCGAAAGCATGTTTTCGCGAAAAACGGATGCAAGCAAGATCGCTCTGGTGCATCTGGTCGACTGGATGCGTGACAATGATTATATACTGCTAGACACTCAGTGGATGACCCCGCATCTACAGCAGTTTGGAGGTATTGAAATACCGAGAGAAGATTACATGAAGTTACTCGAAGAGGCGCTTGCGGATATTGAGGACTAGTCTAATATTTTTAACAAGTTAGCTATGACTCAGTTCAGACCTTGCATCGACCTACACGCTGGTCAGGTAAAACAAATCGTAGGTGGCACACTACGTGACGACACCGCAGGGCCGGACGAGAACCACGTTTCGGATAAATCGTCAGTATGGTTTGCCGAATTATACGCTGAGCATGAACTTACCGGTGGTCACGTGATTCAGCTTGGAAAAGGTAACGAGCAAGCAGCGAGGGAAGCGCTTGCGGCATGGCCGGGTGGAATGCAAATTGGCGGGGGTATTAATATCGATAATGCAGCGGATTGGCTGGAGGCTGGAGCATCGCATGTGATTGTCACCTCGTGGCTATTTGATTCTGAGGGCAGGTTCTTACTTGATAGGCTCAAGCAACTATCTGATGAGATCGGTTCTGACTGTCTAGTTGTTGATCTGAGTTGCCGTAAAACAGAAGCTGGCTGGACAGTTGCAATGAACCGTTGGCAAACGCTGACCAATATCCATATCACTCATGATACTCTTGATGTCTTAGCGGAATACTGCGCTGAGTATTTGATCCACGCGGCTGATGTCGAAGGTCTGTGTGGTGGAGTCGATTCCGAGCTGGTTCAGCACATGGGCTCATGGGCTGAGATTCCCATGACGTATGCCGGCGGAGTGGCTAACATGGATGATGTCCGGCTAGTAAACGAAATGAGTTCAGGGAATATTGATGTGACTGTGGGTAGTGCTCTGGATCTTTTTGGAGGAAGTGGTGTTGCTCTTGATGAGCTGATAAATTGGAACCGCCACCAGTCATGATGCCGATTTTCATATTGTTAGGATGTGTGGCATTTGTGTTCCTTTTTTTTGCAGCCCGTGCCACGCTCACTCATAAAAGGCGTAAGGAGCTACTCAAGCTGCGCCTGGCTGAGCCGCAACGTATAGCCCTCACGAAGGATTTCCCGCTCTTCGAGCGCTTACCAGACGATGTGCGTGATGAGCTTGAGGGAATCATGCACGTTTTTATTGATGAGAAATCCTTTGAACCCTGTGGTGATTTCGAAAGCGTTAGTGAGCACATGCAGCTGGTCATCGCGGCCCAAGCTTGTCTTCTGTTAGTAAATCGCAAGCACGACTATTATCGCGCTCTTCGCAGTATCTTACTTTATCCCACGGCTTACAAAGCTCGGAATGAACATGGTGAGCATGATGTTCGTCTAGGTGAAAGCTGGGGCTCGGGCAGTGTTGTCCTTGCATGGGATAGCGTTGTGGCAGGGGGGGTGAATGAAGAAGATGGGCATCACGTTACGTTACATGAGTTCGCCCATCAGCTCGATCAGGTGGATGGCTCAGCCGATGGTGTGCCGGAACTTACAGGTTCGGGGTCTTATCGCGAGTGGTCGTCCGTTTTTTCCAAGGCATACGACAAATTCACCCGTAAGGTCGACCGGGGAAAGCGAACCGTCATCGATGACTACGGAGCCACCAACCCAGCTGAGTTTTTTGCTGTGGCGACTGAAACTTTTTACGAAAAACCCAAGCAGCTTTCCAAGCACTACCCGGAGGTTTATAAGCAGCTTAAGGACTACTACAAAGTCGATCCGTTAGAGTGGTAGCGTAGAAGAGCTTTCCAAGCTCTTCCCACATTTGCCCAAGAGCTTGGAAAGCTCTTCTACACCATACCCAGCTTCATCTTGCCCTCCTCGGACATCATGTCCTGGTTCCACGGTGGATCCCAGACGAGGTCAACGTGTGCGTCGTCGATGCCGTCAATTGTCATGATACGAGCTTGCGCGTCAGCTGCGATGACAGGGCCCATGCCGCAGCCGGGTGCTGTTAGCGTCATCTTTACTTTGGCGATGTTTTTTCCGTCCTCATCCTCGATACTACAGTCATAGACTAGTCCGAGGTTTACGATGTCCACGGGGATTTCCGGATCAAATACCTGCTTGAGCTGATGCCAGATGTGATCCTCCTGACTTGCGTCCTCGGGCAGGCTATCGCCTTCGCTGGTTTTCTTTTCGCCTTCGTTCGGATCGATCCCCAGAGCATCGGCATCTTCTGATGAAATCCGTGCTAGCCCTGATTGGGTCGCCACGGTGTAAGAGCCACCCAAGGTCTGGGTGATAATCACTGCCGTGCCTGCGGGTAATGTAAAGGGGTCTCCGCTGGGAATTTGAACCGCATTCACCTCGCGTGTGGTAATGATCTCTGTCTGCATGGCGAAGTGTTCCCATGCGTTGCGCTATTTGTCAACTCATGGCAGCTGCGTGATTTATGGAATTCTCACTTTGCAACCCGCAAGCATCTCTCTATAAATCGCCGCTACATTCACTATGAGCGACCTATCAACCGAAGAGCACCACGTTAGATACTGGAGAAAAAACCTCGTCCTTGTCTTTGTCATACTTGCCGTCTGGTTCACCGTGAGCCTTGGTTCCGGTATCCTTTTTCGAGATTGGCTCGATGTTAATTTCCCCAAGGTAGGAAATGCGCCATTCGGCTTCTGGATGGCACAGCAAGGATCGATCATCTGTTTCGTTGGCCTTCTCATCATTTACAAAGTCCTCATGAATCGTCTGGAAGGCGAGGAAGGTTTCAGCTCTAAAAAATAAACATTATGACTCAAGATACTTGGAACTTTCTTTTCATCGGGCTCTCATTTGCCGTCTACATCGGTATAGCCCTTAAATCCAGGGCTGGCTCAACCAAGGAATACTACACCGCAGGGGGAGGAGTGTCGCCACTCGCCAATGGTATGGCAACCGCTGCCGACTGGATGAGCGCGGCCACTTTCATTTCCATGGCGGGAACCGTGGCAATCGTTGGCTATGATGCATCCAGATTCCTCATGGGATGGACCGGAGGTTTTGTCCTCCTAACCGTGCTGATGGTGCCTTTCCTCAGGAAATTTGGAAAGGCCACTGTGCCTGACTTTATTGGTGACCGCTACTACTCGAAACTGGCACGTGGTGTTGCGGTTGTCTGCGCCATCTTCATCTGTATGACCTATATTATGGGGCAGATGCGGGGTGTGGGTGTCGTATTTTCCCAGCTCTTTGGAATTGGTATTCCTGCGGGTGTGCTGATCGGTGCTGCAATTGTTTTTGTATACGCTGGTCTAGGTGGAATGAAGGGCATCACCTACACTCAGGTGGCACAGTACTGCGTGATGGCATTTGCTTACACGATACCAGCGGTGTTCATTGCGATTGCTCTGACTAACAATTTCATCCCTCAGCTTGGACTCATCGGAAACTATACGGCGGGTGGTGAAGCGGTTCCGTTTTTAGAAAAACTGAACAATATCAACCAAGAGATAGGGTTTGAAAAATACACTGATGGTAAACTCGAGACCATAGATATCTTCTGTATCACGGTCGCGCTCATGTGCGGCACGGCAGGATTGCCTCACGTTATTGTTAGATTCTTCACGGTTAAAAACGTTAAGGCGGTTCGCAGTTCAGCATGTTGGACGCTCGCATTCATTGCGGTGATCTATTTGACAGCTCCTACGATCGGTGCGTTCTCCAGGGTCAACTTGATCGAGAAGCTGAACAACACGAGTTACAAGGAAACGCCCCAGTGGTTCAAAGATTTCGAAGAAACAGGTCAGATGGCATGGGTGGATAAAAATGGCGATGGTGTCATTCAATACTATGGTCCAGCGAAGTCTGAAAAAGGAACGTCTTCTCCATTCCAAGGAAAAAAGCCAGCTTATCCAGAGCCTGAGGCACCTGAAGAACAACGCATTGGTGCTAACGGAGAACGCCTGCTTATCAGTAAGGCGGATATGACGAACCCAAACGAGTTGTGGTTTGGTAACGACATCATGGTAATGGCAAACCCCCACATGGCGGGGCTTCCCAAATGGGTGATTGGATTACTCATGGCTGGTTGTATCGCAGCTGCACTATCGACGGCTGCGGGTCTTCTGTTAGTATTATCGACATCAATTTCTCACGACTTGATGAAGAAAATCGTTAAGCCTGATCTGTCCGATAAAGAAGAGGTGAGTTATGCACGCATCGCTGCATTTGTGGCACTCGGCGTCGCTGCTTATTTTGGCATTAATCCGCCATCGGCATTCATCGCTAAGACAGTAGCTTTTGCCTTCGGTCTCGCCGCTTCATCGTTTTTCCCAACTTTGTTGATGGGTATCTTCTTTAAGCGAGTGAACAAACAGGGTGCTATTGCCGGTATGGTTGCAGGTATTGCCTTCACGGCAGGTTACATCATCTATTTTCAATTCTTGGGTGGAAACAAAGAGCAGTGGCTATTTGGAATTTCTCCTGAGGGTATTGGTGCCATAGGCATGCTGATCAACTTTGCTGTTACCTTTATCGTTAGCGCCTTTACTCCAGCTCCGCCACAGGAGGTTCAGGATATGGTGGAATCCATCCGTATGCCGGATGATCCTAACGCTGACGATGCTGATTCCGCACCTCCAGTCATGCATTGACCGATCTTTTTTCAGACCCTAAAGCCTCACAATCAGCGTGTTGAGAGAGGAGCTGAAAAAACTTTGGAAAAAGATGCCGAAAGGTATTGACTGTGGGATTAAAATGAGTAGTTTCCTGCCCGCCGCTCCACCGGAGGGCACGCGAGAGACGCAAGGGTCGATCGGGGACACCATG
>JBGCEU010000202.1:0-4241 GCA_045106535.1 Akkermansiaceae bacterium
GATCCCAACACACGCAAACGTTTTCGTGTATTTTTTTTCGCTTTTTCTACTGGATTTATCATTTTACGGAAGCCATACCCGCACCATATTAGTGCATACCTGATGCACATTCTCATCACAGGAGCAAATGGCTACATCGGCCTCCGCTTGCTCGCTGAACTAAGCACTACTGATCACCGCGTAACTGCTGTGGTTAGAAATGCCGACCGCGTCCCGTCCGACGTGCGTAGTCTCTATGGGGAAGATCGGCTACGATTGTTAGAAATCGATTTCCTTGAGGAATCATCCACATACCCCACGTGCCCACCTGATATCGATGCGGCCTACTACCTCATCCACTCGATGGGTGGTGGAGAGGATTTTGAAACACGTGAGTCAACCTGCGCCGACCATTTCACTGAGTGGATAGGTGCCACCGAAACAAAGCGAATCATCTACCTTTCCGGTTTATTACCCGAGACGGAAAAGCTCTCACGCCACTTAGCATCACGCGAAAAGGTATCCGAGATCCTTTCCTCGGGAAAAATTCCTGTCACTACGCTACGTGCATCGATCATTGTGGGTTCGGGATCTGCCTCCTTTGAAATTATCCGGGATCTGGTCGAAAAGCTCCCGGTAATGATTACACCGCGCTGGGCACTGACCAAGTGCCAGCCCATCGCCGTGCGCAATGTGTTAGAATACCTCATGGGCTTGCTCGAAAAGCCGGAAACTGTCGGCATGAGCTACGACATCGGTGGCCCTGCCGCGATGACTTACCTTGAGATGCTGCGTGGCTACGCGCGCCAGCGTGAGCTTTCACGTTTTGTCATTACCGTGCCAGTTTTTACTCCCCGGCTTTCCTCCTACTGGCTCAGCCTGGTCACCGCGACCAATTACCAGCTCGCCAAGGCACTCATCGGAAGCCTGCACATGGAGACCATCTGCCGTGAGCAATCCATCCAGAAAATCATTCCCCTCGACCTACTCAGCTATCGGCAAGCAATCGAGATGGCGTTTTCAAAAATCGCGCAGAACCGCGTGCCCTCGACTTGGTATGGCGCCCTTTCCAGTGGCAGCCTGAGCCACCGCCAGATCCAGTCCATCCAAGTTCCCGAGTTTGGCATCCTCACCGATCAGCAACACGCCCCACTCGCGACCACCAAGGAAAAAATCATCAACGCCATCTGGTCGCTCGGCGGAAAAAACGGCTGGCCTAACATGCTTTGGGCGTGGAAACTCAGGGGATTGTTAGACCAATTCGCAGGAGGCATCGGAATGCGACGCGGCAGACGCAGTGCAACCGAACTCAAACCCGGTGACGCCCTCGATTTCTGGCGTGTGATCCTTGCCGATAAAGAAAACGGCCGGCTCATCCTCTACGCCGAAATGAAGCTACCCGGCGAGGCGTGGCTCTCATTTGAGGTCACCGACAACCACCTCATCCAGACCGCGACCTTCCGTCCACGCGGTGTGTTCGGCAGGCTCTACTGGTATGCGACTTCTCCCTTCCATCTGATTCTTTTCCCGAAAATGGCGAAAGCCCTGGCGGCAGGATGGCCTGACCGAAGTGAATGATCAATAGCCCAATACAGGGGCAAGTAGCAATTCCCCGCCCGGCGTGCTGCCATTTTTCTGCCACTTTAATAAGTAAATAATGGGGAATATCCTTGTGGGGTTAGGCAATATTTCAATACTGATGCCCAATCTAACTATTTTATGACCCATACAAAAACGACTCGTTGGTTACTCACAGCCTTGGCAACCTTCACAACACTCGCCGGACAGGCAAACGCAACAGTCGTTATCGACGTCATTATTGATACGACTTCTGGCATCGTGGTGATGCGAACGTCGACAGGGAATTCCGACGTTGACGCTACTACGCGTATTGGAACAGCGGGAATCACCATTGAAAACTTTTTTACCAGTAACGTCACTTACAACAACACGGTTATCATTGGCACTCTGACAAGTGCTACGTTGTCCCCCATACCGCCTGGCTCCAAGACATACAGCAGACTTGGAACATTCGACTATAATGCCAATGACGGCGCATTTAAAGCTGGTAATGATTTGAGTGTTTACAAAAACTCGGGCGATAACCCGAATCAGGTGTTCACCACCTCCACGCAAGCTTTTGTTGGTGAAAGCAGTGTCGATTTCTCAGCAACACCAAGCGCCCTGCCTACCATCGGAACTACCGGTAATGTTATCAGTGGTTTTTGGAATGATGGACGGAACGATGTCAATAGTGGTCAGCACAGCCGCATCATCGGTCAGTGGAGTGTCGTTCAAGTCATACCTGAGCCCTCGACAACGGCACTTCTCGGCTTAGGTGGTCTCGCTCTGATGCTTCGCCGCCGCCGTTAAAATCTGATGTATCAATCGCACCAGTGGTAACACCCACGCTACCAGTGCTAACCCATATAGCGGTCTCAAACGAAACTCGGGTTTGAGCCGCTATATCATCGGTAATCACCCTATTGCCTCGGCTTCTTCCTGCCCTTTCTCGTTGGTTTACGAGAAAATTGAGGTGGCTTTTCTGAGTCGCTGAACTTCGTCCACTCGCGGTTCGATCTGGGTTGCTCAGTTGGCTTGATCTTAGGATTGGCGAGCTTATTTGAATGTAAAACATCACGGCTCATTTGTTTCCACTTGTCGACCATCGCCTTGACGCGGGCAGGGTGTTTCTGGGCGACATTTTCCGTTTCCGCACGATCTGTCGCGAGGTTGTAGAGTTCCCATTCCTGTGATTTAAAGCTGACCAGTTTCCAGTCGCCATCACGCAGACCGTAGTCGCTGGCGAACTGCAGGTAGATCGGTTCTTTTCGATTCAAAGGCATAGCCTCGAAAATGGGGCGAAGCGAAACCCCTGAGACAGGCCGCAATTCCCTGCTTGAGTGTTCGGTGGGAATTTTCGCTTTTCCAAGATCTGCTAGAGTGGGCAGCACATCAATGAGATGAGCCGGAGTATCAACGACTTCGCCGGCTTTCGTCTTTAAGCCCTTTGGCCAGTGCAGGATTCCCGGAGTGCTGATGCCGCCCTCAAACTGATTCTGCTTGTAGTATCGGAAAGGAGCATTCCGTGCCCAAGCCCAGCCGGTGGAATCGCCGAAGAAGGTCTGTGCATTAGTCGGCTTAACGTTCAGCAGTGGGCTTCGGCGGTCGTATGGGCAGGCGCCATTATCAGAAACAAACAGTATCATCGTATTGTCCAGTTCCCCATTGGCACGAAGGTCTTCGACCAGTCGCCCGACCTCCTGATCCACCCGATCGATCATCGCCGCGAGCGTCTGCATCCTGTTGATCTCATAATCACGCTGCCATGGCACGAGTTTATCCCAGGCACGCACGTGAGCAGGCCTTGGGCTCTCTTTTAAATCCTTGGGGATGATCCCCTGCTGCTTCAGTTTGGAAATGCGGGCGTCACGCATCTTGTCCCAGCCCATGTCGTAACGACCTTTATATTTCTCATAATCCTGCGGCAAGGCGTGCAGCGGAGCGTGCGGGGCATTGAATGCAACGTAGAGATAAAATGGCTTCGATGCCTCCCGGGCTTCCTTGAGAAACTTGAGCGCGTAATCGATTTTTGCCACCGTGGTATAGAAGCCCTTTTCAGGAACCTTCCACGGCTCGCCGTTCAGACGGAATGTCTTGTCCCCTTTAAAAAAATTACACGCACCGCTGAGATGTCCAAAGTACCGATCAAAACCAAAATCCGTCGGCTCTTTCTTCAGGTGCCACTTGCCCGACATCGCTGTAAAATACCCCGCATCCTTGAGCACTTCCGCTGAGGTGACTGCATGGCTCAGCTCCACATCACCCGCCGCGATGCAGTATTGCCCTGTCAGTAACGACACGCGTGATGAATGGCATTTCGCGGTGTTGTAAAACTGCGAGAAACGAAGTCCGTTCGCAGCAAGTTTATCGAGGTGAGGTGTCTCAATTTCGCCACCATAACAACCGATATCTGAGAACCCAAGATCATCCACCATGATCACCACCATGTTGGGTCTCGCATCTGCAAAAGCACTGGCGAGCGAACAGAGAAAAAGTGCAAACTGGCAGAGGATAGGCTTCATCATTTCTTGAGAAGACTATGTTCAGCACCAATGCCTCACAAGGAGAAAGCAAAAGTGGCGAAATCCAAAAACCAGACGATAGTGTCTGACCATGAAAACCATTCTCATCATCGGCGGCTCGCACGGCATCAGCCATTCACTCGCGGCCCAGCTGCAGGAAAAAGGACACCACGTGCT
>JBGCEU010000203.1:0-7582 GCA_045106535.1 Akkermansiaceae bacterium
ATGTTAGTTTCCGATTTCCTCCTCATGCCGTGATTACGAATCACCGAATTACATAATCACCGAATCACCGTGTTCAAGCTCCACCATAACTGCCCAGATACCGATGCCCGCACTGGCACGCTAACCACCGCTCACGGCGACATCCCAACGCCTATTTTCATGCCAGTAGGCACCCAGGGCATGGTTAAGACCCTCTCACCCGACGAGCTGGTAGATGTGGTCGATGCCAAAATCATCCTCGGCAACACATACCACCTTTACCTTCGCCCCGGACTCGATGTCATCCGCGAAATGGGCGGGCTGCACAAATTCTCCACCTGGGAAAAACCTATCCTCACCGACTCAGGAGGCTTCCAAGTCTGGTCACTCGCCAAGCTTCGCAAGATTTCCGAGAAGGGTGTCGAGTTCGCCAACCACCTCGACGGCGCCAAGACGATGCTGACTCCGGAGCTCAGCATGGAAATCCAGGCAACGCTAGGAAGCGACATCGCCATGCTTTTCGACGAGTGCCCCCCCTACCCTTGCGAGGAAAAATACGCCGCTGACTCGCTTGGGTTGACTACCCGCTGGGCACGCCGTTGCAAGGAATGGCATCAGGAAAACGCCGCCAAACACGTGCCCTGGATGCAAAATACTAAATCCGAAATACTAAATCCGAAACAGCTAGCCTTCGGTATCGTTCAAGGTTCCACCTTTGCTGATCTCCGTGAGCAGTCGGCCAAGGAACTCGTCGAAATCGGGTTCGATGGCTACGCGGTGGGTGGAATATCCGTCGGTGAGCCTGAGCATGAGATGATGCGTGCCATCGAAAACGCGGTTCCATTTTTACCCAAAGACAAACCTCGCTACGCCATGGGGCTTGGCACTCCACCGCAGATGCTGGAAATGATCGCCCGCGGTGTGGACATGTTTGATTGCGTCATGCCCACGCGCGTCGCACGTCACGGACTGGCATTCACAGCCGACGGACCAATCCACATCAAGAACAAGGAGTTTGAGTTCGATTCGGGACCTCTGGATGAAAATACGCACCCTGCACTGGAAAAATACTCAAGATCGTTTATCCGTCACCTATTCAGAGCGGGCGAAATGCTGTCTTTAAGGTTGCTTTCCCTGCATAATCTGCATTTCTTCCTGCGCCTCATGAGCGACGCACGCGGACACATCGCCGCAGGCACATTCACAGGCTTCAAAAACGACTTTAACCAACGCTACCTCAATCAACAACAACCATGATAATTCCATTCACCATTCTCGCCGAAGGCGGCGGCCTCTTCGGCAATCCGCTGATCATGATGATCCTCATGTTCGTGATCTTCTGGGTCATCCTCATCCGCCCGCAGCAAAAACAGCGTAAGGAACTCGCCGCCAAGCAGTCAGCACTTAAAAAAGGCGATAAGGTCATCACCATCGGCGGTATGCATGCTATCGTGAACGCCGTCAGTGATAAGACGATTTCCCTCAAGCTCGCAGAAGGAACCTTCGTCAAATACGACAAAACCGCCGTCGCAACCGTCATCCCATCTAAATCCGGCGGCGAGGAAAAAGACGGGGAGTCCTAGCCTATGGAGCGCGGGTTTGTAACCCGCAGCAACCCATGCACCCAACCAGCCGCGGGTTACAAACCCGCACTCCATATCCATCAATCCCCCGCTTGCCAAATAGGCGTTCCCGCCCTATGCCATCCCCACCGAATTCCCCAATTCTGAAAAATTCTGTTCATATTTTCTAATCCAATGATCACCGCATCCATCCTCGGCGACGACCGCCTCGTCACATTCCTCGCAGGCCTCGGTCTGCTTGCTCTATTCTTCTGGTATTTCGCCACTGATTTTGAGCGCAAAAAGCGCAACATCGGCACTATCATCGTGGTGCTCATCGGTATTTTCAGTCTGCTATCCATCGTACCAAGCGAGAAATGGGGTAGCGTAATCACCGGTAAGACACCTCTGGGCGAGGCACATAACCTCAAGGGCGGCATCGACCTAATTGGTGGCTCATCCTTCACATTGCGTGTGCAGCCCGGTGTAGATGAAAATGGTGATCCACTTCCCGTAAACCCCACTGCCGTGCAGCAAGCGATCGAGACTGTAGAGAAACGTCTCAATGCTTTTGGCACCGCTGACCTTCTCATCGTAGCACAGGGAGCCGACCGCATCCTCGTCCAAATGCCTGGCGTTAGCCCAGAGCAGGCAGCACAAGTTCGCACCACTCTGGAAAAAGTAGCCCGTCTGGAGCTCAAGACCGTCCACCCGGAAAGCCGTTCACGCGTTGCCGAGATCATGCAGGATCCTGAAAACTCATTCGAGCCCGGTTACGATCTCAAGGAACTTGAAGACGAAGATGATGATGGAAAAATCATCATCGAAAAAATCCTCGTCAATAAGCGCTTCGCTCTAGATGGCTCATACGTCGTACACGCTCAGGAACTTTACGGCCCACACGAAGGGAAAATCTCCGTTAAGCTCAATACCGAGGGCGCATCAAAGATGTTCCAAGTCACCTCAAAAATGCGCGCAGGTGTCGACCGACTTGCTATTGTCCTCGATGGCAAGGTGCTCAGTGCCCCAGTTGTGCAGGAAGCCCTCGGCGCAAACTTCGAGATTTCCGGCATGAAAGATGCCAAGGAAGGTCGAGCGCTCGCAGCTGCCCTACTCAACCCGCTGAAGAACCCGCTCGCCGTTGAGGAAGAGCGCACCGTATCAGCCACACTAGGTAAAGAGACTGTGAAGCAAGGAATCACAGCCGGTATCGCCGGACTCGCGCTGACACTTATATTTGTGCTGATCTACTACCGTTTCGCAGGAATGATCGCTCTGTTCGGTCTCGTGCTCAATATCCTGATCCTTTTTGGAGCCATGGCTATGTTTGGCTTCACCTTCACCCTACCCGGTATCGCAGGTATCATCCTCACGATTGGTGTAGCGGTTGATGCGAACGTTCTGGTTTACGAGCGCCTGCGTGAGGAACTCGCCGCCGGGAAGACCGTCAAGACAGCGATCTCTGCGGCTTACGAAAAAGCATTCTCCGCGATTTTTGATGCCAACATCACAACCCTGCTAACAGCCCTAATCCTCTTCTGGCGCGCCAGTGGCACCGTTAAAGGATTCGCCGTCACACTGACGATCGGTATTCTTGCCACACTCATCACAGCCCTCCTCTGCACACGCGTGCTCTTCTGGTGGGCAGCTGATAAGGGAGTTCTGAAGAAACTAAGCTTCATGGATCTCATCCCAAAGAAGGCGTTCGATTTCCTCGGGCTGAGAAAACTGGCATTCATACTATCGGCTATCCTCATTCTCGCCGGCATTGGTGAGCTGTTTTATAAAGGCAAGGAGTCACTAGGAATCGACTTCACTGGCGGAGCACAGCTATCATTCCAATTTGAAGGTGATGCCCGAGTTTCTCAGCCAGAAGCACAAAAAATAATAAGCTCTCTATCCCTAACAAAACCAGCAAGCTCACAGGAAGAAACATCCGCTACAGGTGGCGAGCTACTCACAGTTCGCGCTGCTAATAACGAACCTGCAGAAGGTGAAAAATCCGATCCCGAAAAGATTGAAGAAGCTCTGCGTGCCGCATTCCCCATTCTGCAAGAACAGGTGGATGCTAAAAATCCTGACGGCACACCAAAGATAGACGGCGAAGGTCAACCCGTTTTGGAATACAAATGGCAGATGGCCAAGGAAACCATCAGCGCCAGCTTGGGTGGTGAGTTCCTGACCACCGCTGTCTGGGCGCTGCTCATTGGTCTTTTGACTATCATGATCTACATCACCATCCGGTTCGAATTCTCATTCGCTCTGGGTGCCTTTGCTGCTCTGCTACACGATATCCTGATCTGTCTTGGTGTCGTTATTCTCTTTGGTCAGCAGCTATCGCTCATTCACGTGGGCGCCTTCCTGACCATCGCTGGATACTCCATCAACGATACGATTGTTGTATTCGACCGTATTCGTGAAGACCTGAAGACTAAGCGCGGTGAGGTCAAGGATGTGATGAACACAGCCATCAACTCCACCCTGTCACGAACGGTGTTGACCTCGATGACTACATTTGTCGCGGTGCTTGTTCTGTTCATCTTTGGTGGTGCAGCACTGAAGGACTTCTCATTCACCATCATGATCGGTGTCATCGTGGGAACATACTCCTCGATCTTTATCGCTTCTCCTGTTGTCTACGTCTGGACTAAACTTCGCGGTGCGAACCTCCGCCGCGAGCTACTGGACGCCAACCTTGAAGCCGAGGTAAATCCTGCAAAATCATAACTGCATATTTTTTGCCGAAAAAATCTTGCAAACCCAATTCATTCTGGCATTTTCCCGCCCGTCCGAAATCCCTGCTGGGACTAGGGCGAGAAAATACAATTCCTGCGTAGCTCAGCGGTAGAGCGGGTGACTGTTAATCACTAGGTCCTTGGTTCGATCCCAAGCGCAGGAGCCATATGAAAGCCTCGATCCTTAATGGATTGGGGCTTTCGCCTTTTATATCTGAGGCTATTTGAACTGGGAAATTTCGGACGTTTACATTTTAACTAATTCCCTTAAAAAAGAGGCATGAAACCATTTGAATCATGGATAGTCACCGTTGGTACGCTTGCATCTCTTTCAGGGTTGATTACCTCATGCAGTTCCGAGAAAAAAATAGAAAATAGCAATATGCCCAAAGAAGAAAGTTACGGGAAAAAGGATGGTAGTGATGTGAAAATTTTCACGCTGACGAATTCCCATGGAATGAAAGCTCGCATTACCGAGTATGGCGCGATTCTTGTTTCTCTTGAAGTGCCCGATAGGGACGACAAATTAGAGGATGTGACCCTTGGCTACGATACTCTGGAAGGCTGGCTCACTAACACTTCTTACTTTGGCTCTACAGTCGGTCGTTACGGCAACCGCATCGCGGATGGGAAATTCACTCTCGATGGCAAAGAATACCAACTCGCAAAAAACAATGACCCAGGCGGCATCCCCTGCCACCTTCACGGAGGTAAGGTCGGTTTTGACAAAGTCTTGTGGACAGGAAAAGCCACAAGCAAAGAGGGAGCGCAGGGAGTGGAGCTAACCTACACCTCAAAGGACGGGGAAGAAGGCTACCCCGGAAATTTGAGCGTCAAAGTCACCTACTGGCTGACTGAAAAAAATGAACTCATCTGGGAAGCGGAGGCAACTACGGATAAGGCAACACCGGTCAACATTGTTCACCACAGCTACTGGAACCTCAGCGGCAACCCCACGGAAACGATCAACGATCACCATCTCAAGCTGGAAGCCGATCAATATCTGCCCACGAACGCCGGACTGATCCCCACAGGGGAATTGGCAACTGTCGACAAGACCCCCATGGACTTCACTGCTGCTACCCCAATCGGAAAGAGAGTGAACCAAGAATTCGAGGCGCTCAAGCTGGGTGGAGGATACGACCACTGCTGGGTCCTTCGCGATGGTGAGGGCATGAAACTAGCGGCAAGCCTCTACGATCCATCAAGTGGGCGCCAAATGGAAATCCTAACTGATCAGCCCGGAATCCAGTTCTACGGCGGCAATTTCCTCGACGGCAAAGTGGAAGGCAAAGGCGGCGTTGCCTACCCGCACCGCACCGGACTGTGCCTAGAAACCCAGCGATTCCCCGACTCGCCGAATCAGCCCAAGTTTCCTAGTTCAATTCTCAAGCCAGGTGAGACCTACAAGCATACGATGATTCACCGTTTCTCGATCAAGTAAATGATTCACCTCACAAATTCCTTCATGCGAGTTATCCTAATCGCTCTGGCGCTGTTCACGGTCAATGCTTCACTACTCACTGCAGCCAATGGCACTGTCTTGAGCGCTGACACTGCAGAGGCTTACATTGTCGGTTTCAATAAAAACGATAACGAGCTCTACAAAAACAACATTCCCAACAAGGATGCCTCGGCTTTTCTCAAGCAGCAAATCCCTCTCTTCGAGTGCCCGGATAAAGAGATCGAGGAAATCTACTATTTCCGCTGGTGGACATATCGTAAGCACCTGAAAAAAACACCCGACGGATGGGTGGTGACGGAATTTCTGCCTAAGGTGAATTGGTCATCGGTCTACAACGTAATCAACTGCCCCGCAGGTCATCAGATTTATGAAGGACGGTGGTTACGTGACCCTGTATTCATCCGCGACTACATTCGTTTCTATTTCACAAATCCCAAAGCTGGCCCACGGCGCTACTCATTCTGGGCAGCGGATGCCACGCTGGCGTTTCATCAAGTGCAACCGGATCTCCCTTGGCTAACAGGAACACTACCAATGCTAGTGAAAAACTATGAGGCATGGGAAAAATCACGACGCGAGCCATCAGGGCTGTTCTGGCAAAAAGGCGACCGTGACGGCATGGAGATCTCGGGTTCCACCGCTGTGATTGGCAAGGACGACAACATCCGACCCACAATCAATTCCTATATGTATGGCGACGCTAAAGCCATCGCGCGCATGGCCCAACTCACGGGTAAAGAGGATATAGCAAAGCACTTCTCTGCCGATGCCAAAAAAATCCGCACGCTGACTCATGAGTATTTGTGGAATGAAGAACTGAATCATTTTCTAACAAGACCCCGCGATCTCAGCAAAGGCCATGCGCTCGTCCGTGAACAAATTGGTTTCGTCCCGTGGTATTTCCACCTGCCTGAAAAGAACAAAGGCTACGAAGTATCCTGGAAACAACTGACAGATCCCAAAGGCTTTCATGCACCCTACGGACCAACGACCGTGGAGCAGCGCCACAAAACTTTCAAAATCAGCTACAAGGGCCACGAGTGCCAATGGAACGGTCCATCCTGGCCGCTATCCACGACCCACACACTAAAAGCCCTCGCCAATGCCATCCGAGATTACCCAGGCACACCACTCACTAAAAAAGACTACTTTGATACTTTAAAAATTTACACCAAGTCACATCGACTCAAACGCGACGACGGCACCGTCGTTCCATGGATTGATGAGAACCTCAACCCACATACTGGCGACTGGATTTCCCGCACCCGACTCAAATCGTGGAAGAACGGAACATGGAATCCTGGAAAGGGCGGCGTCGAGAGAGGTAAAGACTATAACCACTCAGGCTATGCCGATCTCATCATAACCGGCATTTGCGGTATTATTCCAAGCGATGGAAAAAACCTTACCATCAAACCTCTGGCACCCGAAAGTTGGGAATACTTTGCTCTCGACCGCGTTAAGTATCACGGTCACGAACTCAGCCTGATTTGGGACAAGAGCGGTAAGATATATGGTAAAGGCAAGGGACTCACCCTCTTTATCGATGGTAAAAAGGCAGGGCACTCCGACTCACTTAATCATCTTACGGTGGAACTGGAGTAACTGCGGCGTCCCGCTGCAGAGCCATACCTGCTGCATCCTGTAGCTAAGAGCCTATGCTTCACGGCAAGACTCCGAACATGCGAAGCCGCAGGATACGTCAGCCACTTGCCTATCCTGCCTGCTTCGCATCACGTAAGGATTTCCTTAACGACCCGGGAGGGCGCGGTCACACCCGGAAGTGTCTGGTCAAGCCCTTGGAATGGGTAGGTTAGCTTATTATGCTTCAATCCTAACAG
>JBGCEU010000204.1:0-10936 GCA_045106535.1 Akkermansiaceae bacterium
ATCGAAAAAGAACGCCTCACAGTAGCAGAGCTTCTCAAACAACATGGCTACGCAACGGGAAGGGTCGGTAAGGAGCATCTTGGTATGGATTGGCGCGATAAGAATGGAAACATCGTTAACGATGCCCTCGAAATCACGGATGCCCATTTTAAACCTGACCCAGCCCCTCAACGGGTCGAAGCTGTAGCAAAGAAAATCGATTTTTCACAGCCCATCACTGGCGGGCCAACCGATCATGGCTTTGATTACTACTGGGGCGCCGATGTTCCTAATTTCCCTCCCTATATCTGGATCAAGAATGACCGACTCCAAGGTAATCCAACGCTGCCCAAGCCTAAAGAAATGTTTGGCGCACCGGGACCCATGCTACCCGGCTGGAAACTCGAAGAGATTCTCCCCAGCCTCTCAGAGAAGTCCTGCGAATGGATTATCGAACAGAGCAAAACCGAGAAGCCTTTCTTTCTTTATGTTCCCCTGACATCTCCACACACACCTATCGCCACCAGTGAAAAGTTCCGTGGTAAAAGCGACATCAGCAACTATGCCGACTTTGTCATGGAGACGGATGCCGTGGTGGGCAACATCATGGCGGCCTTGGAAAAAAGCGGAGCGGCCGCGAACACGCTGGTTATTTTCAGCACCGACAACGGCACCTCCTGGGTAGCCAATTTCAAGGAACTGGAAAAACACGGCGTTGACCTGCACCATCACTTCAAAGGCCACAAAGCTCAGATCCATGAAGGCGGGCACCGTGTTCCTTTTGTTGTCCGTTGGCCTGGAAAAACTGCCGCAGGAAGCCGCTGCGATGATGTCGTCGGCCTCAACGACTTCATGGCAACTGTTGCAGATATGCTCGACGCCAAACTCCCCGAGAATAGCGCCGAAGACAGCACCAGTATTTTACCACTCATCACAGGCAAAGCTAAATCACTGCCTAATCGGCCTTTCGTCGTCAACCACGACTACCGAGGCAGGTTCGCTATCCGCAAAGGTCCATGGAAACTTGTAGAGAATAAAAAACTCTATAACCTAAAAACCGACCCCAAGGAGGCGACTGATCTTGCAGCCAAACATCCTGAACGAGTCTCCTTACTTCAAAAAACTCTGAAAAACTATCAAGATTCAGGGCGTTCTAGAACAACGACACAAAACTAACCTACCACTTCAACTAATGAACCTAATCAATAAATCACTATGTGGCGCTGGCCTCATCCTCGCCATCTCCTCTGCCGCCACGGCAGAAATCAAAATGCCCGCCTTCTTTTCAGACGGAATGATCCTCCAGCAAGAAACAGGAACAGAAATCTGGGGAACGGCTGACGCAGGTCAAAAAATTACGGTCAGTTTCGCTGGAAAAACAGAAACCGCGACCGCTGGTAAGCAGGGAGAATGGAGTGTCGCACTCAAGGGTCTCAAAGCGACCAAAGAAGGTGGCTCACTGACGGTCGAAGCCGGTAAAGATAAGAAAACAATCAACGACGTGCTCGTCGGTGAAGTCTGGCTCGCCAGCGGTCAGTCCAACATGGAATGGAAAGTCTCTGGCTCATCCAGCAAAACATCCATCGCCACGGATAAGGACAACCTCCTTCGCATCTACGTTTCAGGAAACACAACCTCCATCGAGCCATCCACTGACTTCGCAGGAACCTGGAAAGCCACCAAACCCGAGAACACTGCGAGCTTTACCGCAGTCGGCTATGAATTCGCCAAAATGCTAAGGGAAAAGCTCGATGTCCCCGTAGGTATCATCGAGTGCTCATGGGGAGGTAAGCCAGTGCAATCATTTGTCAGTGATGAAGCCCTAAAAGCATGCCCGGAAGCAAAAGCCATGCTCGCCCAAAAAGCGGCCGCCGTGAAAAACTTTGATCCCGCCAAAGCACAAAAAAATTACGAGGCACAAATTAAAAAATGGAAGGAGGCAAACGCAAAATGGCAAACTGAGAAAAAAGGCAAACGCCCACGTCAGCCAAGAAAGCCACAGCACCCCGCGCTCAATCCCGGCATGACTTCAGCCATCTACAATGGCATGATCGCACCGCTCGTAGGCTACGGCACACGCGGAGCCATCTGGTATCAGGGAGAATCTAATGCCAGAGGCGAGCAATCAAAAAATTATGGTGAACTCCTAGAATGCCTCATCCAAGACTGGCGCAAACGCTGGGACTCCAATCTTTCCTTTTATTACGTCCAGCTCGCCAGCTTCACCCGAGGTGGTAAGGATATCCCCGACTGGGTCATGGTTCAGGACGAAATGCGCCGCTTACTCGACGACAGTAATTCAAAAACCGGACACGTCGGCATGGCTGTTACCAATGACATTGGCCACCCCTCTAACATCCACCCGCCGAATAAAAAAGATGTTGGTCAGAGGCTCGCCCGCTGGGCACTCAAGCAAGACTATGGTATGGAGGATGTCGTTGTCTCAGGTCCGCTCTACAAATCGCACGGCATCAAAAGCAATGCTGTCATCGTTCAGTTCGATCATGCAAAAGGCCTCAAGTCCCGCGATGGCAAGCCGCTCGGTGGCTTTGAAATCGCTGGTGCCGACAACCAGTGGAAACCCGCCGAGGCAATGATCTCCGGAAGCGCTGTCGTACTTAAAAACAAAGAAATCAGCAAACCCACCCAAGCCCGCTACGCATGGAAAAGCAATCCCACTAACGCTAATCTGGTTAACGGCGAAGGTCTCCCAACAAGCTGCTTCATCACTAAGTAATCATATTTATGAAATCACTCGCCCTCACCATTCTTCTCTCTGGCCTCTGCTCTATTGCATATGCAGCACCCAACAATCCTAATGTGATCTTCGTCCTCGCTGATGATTTGGGCATTGGCGACGTCTCACCGACAAACCCTGACTGCAAGATCAAGACTCCTCAGCTACAGAAAATGGCGGACGAGGGGATGACTTTTTTTGATGCTCATACTTCGAGTTCCGTCTGCACACCCACACGATACGGCTTGCTCACAGGCCGCTACAACTGGCGGTCTCGTCTTAAAAAAGGCGTTCTCAGCGGCACGAGTGATCACCTGATTCCAGCAGACAGAGCAACCGTCGCTCACTTACTAAAAGGTGCCGGCTATCACACCCAGATGATAGGTAAGTGGCACCTAGGATGGGACTGGGCAAAAGCAGATAAGAAAGAAAAAAAGTGGCAGAACATCGATTTTTCAAAGCCTGTCAAAAACGGCCCAAACATCAATGGCTTTGATGGATACTATGCGCACTGTGGCTCACTCGACATGGCACCTTACGTCTGGGTAGACACTGGCAAGCCCACCGCCATCCCAACCCGCCAAGAAGGAGCTACTAAAAAAGAAGCCCCATACGGCTGGTATAGAAAAGGCCCTATCAGCCCGGACTTTGAGATTGAGCAGGTGCTACCACATCTATTTGAAAAGAGCATCAGCTACATCAAGTCACGTGCTCCTGAGGCCAAAAAAGGAAAACCATTCTTCCTCTATCTTCCGCTACCCGCGCCACACACACCGATCGTTCCCGTTCCTCCTTTCAAGGATGCCAGCAAGATGAATCCCTACGCGGATTTTGTGATGCAGATCGATCACCACATGGGGCAGATTCTCACCACTCTGAAAGAAGCTGGCATTGATGATAACACCATCGTGATTTTCACCAGCGACAACGGCTGCTCACCTGAGGGTAACTTTAAAGAACTCGCCAAACATGATCACGACCCCAGTGCTATTTACCGTGGGCATAAGGCAGACATCTACGAAGGCGGACACCGCGTCCCCTTCATCGTTCGCTGGCCTGCAAAAGTCAAAGGCGGTCAAAAATCCAACACCCTAGCATGCCTAACAGACTTTTACGACACCATGCGTGATATTACTGGGCAGCCCAAAAAAGACAATGGCGGTGAGGACTCTGCGAGCTTGCTTCCCGCCCTCGAAGGAAAAGCCCAGACAGAGCGTGATTACTTAATCAGCCACTCAATCAACGGCTCTTTTGCTATTCGAAAGGGCAAATGGAAACTCTGCATGTGCCCAGGCTCCGGCGGCTGGTCTACACCAAGACCCAGAACTGCGATTAAGGATAAGAAACTTCACCCAGTGCAACTCTACGATCTTGAAGCTGACCCTGCGGAAAAGACCAACCTTGCGTTAAAAAACCCAGATCAGGTTAAGTCGCTCATGACACTGCTAAAGACCGCCATCAAAAACGGTCGTAGCACACCAGGCAAGCCACAAAAAAACGATGGTGATACACCACCGTTTCACAAAAACATTATCGATGCTTACCCAATGCTCGCCGAGTAATCAGCAGTGATAATTCAATCACTTTTACTTTCTTCTGTGCGGTGCTTGGCGTCTATCTTTATTGATCAGTTCCCGAGTAAATATTTTCCCGGGTCTGATCGGCTGGTGTGAAGATTCAGCGATGGCAATCAACTCTTTGAGTATCTCTGAGTTGTCGGAAGCGACATTATTTTTTTCCTCAACATCTAATGAGATGTCGTAGAGCTCCCACTTTTTCTTTTTAGGTTTGTAGGCTTTCCACTTACCCCTACGCACAGCAGTTTGCCCGACATACTCCCAGTAGAGGTGCGGGTGTTGGGCTTGCTTACCCTTACCGATAAGTGTTGGGACTAGACTAAGCCCATCGGTCTTAGGAGAGTCAGCTCCTGAGAGCTGAGCAAGAGTCGGCATGATATCGGGAAAGTAGCTAAGGTGGTTGGTGACGGTTGCAGGCTGAATTTTTCCAGGCCAACGGACAAGGAAAGGAACCTTCAGACCGCCTTCATAGAGCGAGCCCTTACCAGCACGGAATCGTTTACCCGTTTCCGGATTGAGATTCGGAGCAAAAAATCCGTGAGGTGCATCAGGCGTCTTGAAATAGTCTTGCCCACCATTGTCACCACATAGAAAGATGATCGTATTTTTATCGATCTTTTTCTCTTTAAGCAGCGCAATAATCTCGCCGAGCTGGCGATCGATCATGTGCATGAAAGCAGCGTAAACTTTGGCATCTTGATCAGTCCGTTGACCCGCCTTCCATGGTTTATCTTTGAAGAGTTGCCAAGAAGGATCTTCTTTATTGATTCCCCATAGTCCATGTGGCGGAGTCCATGGGAGATAACAAAAGAAGGGAGATTCGTGGTTCTTTTTGATAAACTTGATCGACTCTTTGAAAATCTCATCCTGGGCATGGGTTTTTCCTTCGTAGAAGCTTTTACCATCGTTACCAGCGAGGGGGACTTCCTTACTATTACGGATCAGATAACTAGGATAAAAAGTGTGCGCGTGAACTTGATCATAGTAGCCAAAAAACTCATCAAACCCGTGCTTTTCCGGGACACCGGACGTGCCACGCCCGCCTATACCCCACTTACCAAATCCTCCAGTCATGTATCCCTGAGCCTTTAGCACGCTTGCCAAGGTCGGCTCGTCGGCGCGAATGGGTGCGGAGCCGCTATTGCTTCTCATCGAAGTATGGCCACTGTGTAAACCTGTAAGCAACACACAACGAGTTGGGCCACATACAGGAGCACCAGCATATGCATTTTTGAAACGCATACCCTCACTGGCAAATTGATCAATGTTAGGCGTCAGGAGTTTTTTGCTGCCCATATGCCCCGACTCAAAATACCCCCATTCATCAAGCATGAGGTAGATTATGTTAGGTTTTTTACCCTCAGCGATTACTTGTGTTCCACACAACAGAAAGAGACTGTAGATAATATATTTCATAACTTATGACTTTGTATTGATTGGGCTTACTATTTCGCTGATTTACAATCCACTGGCAAGGTCATCACCACACTCAAGCCGCCTTCACTGCGGTTGTGGCAACTGATTTCTCCACCCAGGCTGGTGATACAAGTCTTGGCTATCGCCAACCCAAGCCCACTGCCACCACCTTCACGGGTTCGGGCGTCCTCAGGACGCGAAAACGGCTCAAATATTTTCTCGAGCCATTCTTCGGGCAAGCCAGTACCTGAGTCATCAATCGAGATGTGTACTCTGCCGCTTTTTTCTTGAGCGCTGAGTGCGATTTGCCCTGACTCTCCTGCGTACCGAACCGCATTTCTGATTACATTTCCTACGGCACGGCGCAGCAGATCTTCCCGACTGTTAATAACCAATGGCTCGGAAACCTGAATAACAATATTTTCATCTGGTGCTTCACGCTCAACAACGGATCGGCACATTTCCGGGATGTCTACAGAATCCATTTCCAGCTTCTCTGGGTGTAGCGACGCCTTGGAGAAATCTAACAATTCATTAACAAGCTGGGATAGCTCTTCGACTTCTTCGCCGATGTTTTCAAGCTTCGCGAGATCTTCTTTCTCCATCTGATGCTCGAGCACACCCAGCCCCATGCGGATCCTAACAAGTGGGCTACATAGCTCATGGGCAATATCACCAAGAAATCTTTTCTGCCCACTGACATATTCGTCAAGTTTAGCAGACATACGCTGGATTGATCTGCTCAGCCTGCCGAGCTCGTCGCCACGTTTACTAGCTACATCGATTTCAAAGTTACCATCTGAAATAGATTCAGCCCCACGTGTCAGAATCCCTATTCGCCGGGTAATGCGATAAACAAACGGCACCCATAGCACAGCGGAAAAAAGGAGTAATCCACCAAGTGTGATGAAGAGCGGCCTCCAAGAGAAAAATACCTGACTTGCGCTGTCGGATTTCCAAACAAGAAGGATCAAGTCATGAGGTTTATTTTCAGATGGTTTAATCCAGAAATGCACCACCGCCGCGTCTATCTTTGGATTTCCAAATTTACCAATCTTCTCGACTTCTACTTGCCCTGTGCGAGCAGACTTTCCTTCCGGACTATCAAGATCTGGGCCTCGACGTGGTGGTAGAGGTCGGCGGCGTGGCCCACCTTCATCAGGTGGGTCACCAAAAGCATCACGCCTTCCTCGGGGGCCGTCACGCGGTGGCCCGTCAGGCCTTAAGCCTGGCCCCCGATCCTGATTTGGGCGGTCACGTGAAAATCGCTTTGTTAGATATCCGAGAATTTCTTTGGGTATTTCGCGCTCGCTGCCCGCGTAACGTCGACCCCCGTTGGGTCGATAGAGCGCCAGCTCGACACCGTGAGTCTCACCTGTTTCTGACAAAATACCGCCCCATTGATCACGCTCCGCCCCGTCGAGTGCAGGGATCAGTAACTTCGTCATCCCCTCCATTCTTCGCTCAACCGTGCTGGTTACCATGTCGTCTTTACCCAGACCATAGTAACTCTTAAGAACCCAAGCTAACAGAAATGCCGCGATCACCAGATTCGCGATAAGAATCAGGATGATACGGAGATAAAGCGGTATGCGGCGTTTCATGATCCAGCGACTCCCCCCGATTCGATCAACTGGTATCCAACACCACGAATCGTGCGGATGAAACGCGGGTTTGCCGCGTTGTCGCCCAGCTTCTTTCGCAAGGCGGACATGTGTACATCGATAGAGCGATCATACACGTCAAACTTGCGCTCGGACACATCATCAAGCAGCTGCTCCCTAGACTTTACCCGGCCACGCGAGCGCATCAGGGTGGCAAGTATTGCAAATTCCAATGCGGTCAGCGTCAGCGGTTCACCATCGAGGCTTACTTTATGAGTTCCCTCATTGAGTCGTAGTCCGTTCACCGCGTAGTCGACTTCTTTTTCCGCTGCCTCTTTGACTTGCTCAGACATTACCGATCTACGCATCACTGCACGCAGTCTCGCCAGTAATTCACGCGTGGAAAATGTCTTGGGAAGGTAATCATCAGCGCCAATTTCCAATCCCACAATGCGATCCGCCTCCTCACCCATCGCGGTAAGCATCAGCACGGGGACATCAGATGTTTTGCGCAGTTCCTTAAGAACTTCGAAGCCGTCCATCTCCGGCATCATCACATCTAACAATACAGCGTCATAACTTCTCGTGGCGGCTTCTTTTAATCCATCGGCACCCGTATGCTGCATCGACACCTCATAACCGAGAGGCACCAAGTAATCGCGAATCAGACCACATAGTTTGCGATCGTCATCAACGACGAGGATTCTATTTTTCTGATTACCTTTCATCATGAACGAAGCGCAAATTACCAGTGAAAGACCCCGAAAGACCATGATATTTACAGAATCTTAACTCTTTTCCCGTTGGACAACATCAGATCTTAACATCTTTAAGTCATGTTCCGCTATACCACGGAAAAGCCAACAAGGGGTTGGCTCAGAAAATAAACAAACCCATAGAACATGATGAAAACTACACCTACGATCTTAATCATCCTATCTGGTCTTGCGGCAGCGCACGCTCAGGAAGCACCTGATAGAGAGAGACAACACCGCCCGCCGCAAATACCGCGGTCGATGACCAGAAACGATCAGCCAGACCGAAACGCCAACGAGCCCGAGCGAGGCTTAGTTGATTCTCGCTCGATTGATGGCAGCGGAAACAATATTGCGCAGCCTCACTGGGGTGCCGCACATGAGACAGTGATTCGGCTGTTTAAAAATGCCTATACCGATGGAGCAAGCTCACCCGCCGGAGAGAATCGCCCCAATGCCCGTGCTATAAGTAATGCTGTTTCCGCCCAATCGGCCTCAATCCCAAACGAACGCGGGGCGAGTGATTTCCTATGGCAGTGGGGGCAGTTCATTGATCACGACATCGTCGAGACCCCCACCGTAGACCCAGCAGAGCCGTTTAACATATTGGTGCCCGCTGGAGATCCTTGGTTTGACCCTACGGGAACTGGAAACGAAATCATTCCGCTGAATCGATCACTCTATGAAGAGATCGAGGGTATCCGCGAGCAAGTCAACGCAATCACTGCCTACATAGATGCCTCACAGGTCTATGGCTCCGATACCGAAAGAGCGACTGCCCTACGTCTTAATGATGGCAGCGGCAAGCTTGCGACCACTGAGTCCGAGCACGGCGACTTACTCCCTTATAACTTGGGTGGATTCGATAACGCGGGTTCAGGACCATCGTTCTTCCTCGCCGGAGATGTCCGCGCCAATGAGCAAGTCGGCCTAACAGCCCTACACACACTCTTTGTCCGCGAACACAACTACTGGGCAGAGCAGCATGCGCAAAAACATCCCGACGCCACAGATGAAGACATCTATCAGTTTGCGCGCATGATCGTATCCGCTGAAATGCAAGCAATCACCTACCGTGAGTTTCTCCCCTTGCTGATTGGACGCGATGCACTGCCTCGCTATGAGGGATATCGCCCAAATGTGCGGGCTGATATTTCCAACGAATTCGCAGGTGCCGTTTTCCGGCTGGGTCATACGCTACTCTCTCCCACTCTGCAGCGGCTTGATGAGAATGGAGAAGAAATTGAAGCCGGAAACCTGTCACTGGCAGATGCTTTTTTCAATCCAACTCATACAGAAAACGAAGGCATCGCCGTTACATTACGCGGCCTCGCTAACCAGCGTTGTCAGGAGTTAGACGAGCAACTTGTCGATGACGTCCGCAACTTTCTGTTCGGGCCTCCGGGATCGGGCGGACTTGATCTAGCCTCACTGAATATCCAGCGCGGTAGGGATCATGGCTTACCATCCTACAATGATGTTCGTAAAGGCCTAGGCATGAGGCCTGTCCGCAGTTTCAACGATATTAATCCAGACGCTGCTGAGCGGCTTGCCCTGGTCTATGAAACCCCGGATGATCTGGATCTTTGGATCACAGGATTGTGTGAGAAAAAAGTTCGCGGATCCATGGTGGGGCCTGTCTATCAGAAAATTCTTGTCGATCAATTCACCCGACTGCGCGACGGCGACCGCTTCTACTACAAGCACTCGCTACCCAGAGATATGGTCGAGCTTGTTGAGAAACAAACCCTAGCCACTATCATCCGCCGCAACACGGAGATCGAAGACGAGATCAACGACAACGCCTTTCTCGTAGATGGCGCACCAGCAGGCGACCCACCCATAAGAAGAGGTCGTTAGAAAACAATGAACCTACTCGAACTCCTCGCTGTGCTGTTACGGCGGGGAGCAGTGAGCCTAAACTATTAGGCTCCTTCAGCTTTCAAAAAATCACCGGAGCCTTAGTGCCTTTTCTCCCATCACCCATATCAGGAAAGCACACAGTAGCGGCACAGTTGCCAACCACAAATACGTCAGTGCGGGCATAGCCGGACCGGCACCCAATGAAAGCAGTATCAAAATTCCGCTGAACAGCGCAAGGATCAGCAGAACACAACGCCCTGTTTCCAGCAAGATAACCATGCCGGAAACCACACCTCGTTTTCCGCTCCCTTTCCCCTGCATGTAGTCACCAGTATATCCCATTGCGACGCCACATGCCCAAGCTGATAGACAAGCGGTTGGCACCAGCGAATCCCACCATATCAAAGGCCTATAATCTGATTTCACCCAATCGTTCATTTGGGCTAACACAAATACAAAACCCCCTGTCCCACCCAGAAACATCATGCCGGCAAAAAACAGCAGGACGAACCCTATGAATTTCTCCTGATAAGTAATCGGCTGCCGCATGAATACCTAACGAACCGATACAGGATTTCCTTAGATGGGGGTTACAGGAGCAATCAAGCCAACAGACATGCCCTGCTATGGAGCGCGGTTTTGCAAACCGCATCTCCCTGTCGTGCGCCATGCATGGCTTGCTCAGCGATAGGCAGCCGGGGATTACAAATCCCCACTTCATAACCCCTACATCAACCGGAACACCACACCCTCAGTCACCAGCTTTCCGTCTTTATCAAACTCCACACCTTCCTCTTTCAGGAGCCGCACTTTTTTCCTTAGCTGAGCGCCACTGGTCTTACCGGAGTATCCTCCGATTGTTAAATCAGTTTTAATCACGCGGTGGCATGCTACTTCTGGAGCATAAGGATTTCTTTTCAATGCCTGACCGATGGCTTGAGCTGAGCCACAGTCAAGGACTCGCGCCATTTCCGCGTAGGTCACTACCTTACCACGGGGGATCTT
>JBGCEU010000205.1:0-18934 GCA_045106535.1 Akkermansiaceae bacterium
AAACAACGTATGGCTTAAATCATGGGGATCAAATCGACATCCCTGTGGCCGTTTTTCGCGGCAGTTGTTAGTGGCGTTCTGCTAGCGATGTGCTTTCCTCCGTTTAACGCATCTGGATTGGTCTGGGTGTGGATGTTACCACTGCTACCTGCTATTTGGTGCGGGGAAAAGAAACGTTATGGTTTTATGATCGGTGGCCTCTCTGGCCTGGCATTCTGGTTGATCAATCTAAAGTGGCTCTGGACAGTCAGCGGACTGGGTGCGGTTGGTTTAGCACTGATCATGACTTTCTATTTTGCTCTGTGGGGAATATTTGCAGTTAGCATCGGAAACCCGTGGAGAAAAAGCAAAAATAAGCCGGCTACTAAACAAGGTGTAAAAAGCGGAATTGAGGACAAGATAGCTTCAAAACAAGCTGTTGCTGGGTCAGCTGGCTTATTCGGTGGTGCTTTAGCTGACTCAATAAGGTCACTTCGTTTTGCATTCATCAATGCTGCTGCTTGGGTCGCTATTGAGTGGTTAAGGGGCTGGTTATTCACAGGTTTTGGTTGGAATGGTCTGGGTGTGGCTTTTCATAACACTCCGGTTTTAGCACAAGCTGCTGATTTGGTCGGGGTTACGGGATTGGCTTTTCTGCCTGTATTCATGAGTGCCGTGCTCATCCAGACGGGGAGAAGGCTGATGACGGAGGCAAGTGCTGGTAAACTCAAGCCGCGTCTCGATTTCAGCGTAGCTGCACTTCTTCTTGCTCTACAATTCTGCTACGGCGTCTGGCGCTCACGTGATGTTAGTTCGTGGGAAACGCAGAGAGTGAGGGTGCTCTTAATTCAGGAAAACGTTCCGCAGGATTTGAAGTGGGATGAGTCTGAGGTTGTGAGAATCATGGAGGGCTATCGTGAAGGGACTGAGCAAGCGCTGCTCAGGTTGGAAAATTCTAACAGCGAAGCGATAAGTTTAGCTGACGGTGAGAGCGAGGTGGAGCTAAAACAGCCTGATCTTGTTATCTGGCCGGAAAGCGCGCTGCCATATCCCATTCTGTTTCTGAAGGATTATGATGAGTATATTTTTTATGGAGAAGTACAGCACTTGCTCGAAAACGAAGTGCGCCCACTAGGTAATTTCACACTTATTACCGGCATGAATGAATTCGAGGGTGAGTTAATCGATGACCGTGTGATGTGGAAGGAGGGAGGCGATCAATACAATAGTATTGTTTTCGCAAAACCCGGCGGTCCGATAGAACAAACAGCTGAGACTTACCGAAAGAAACATCTGGTTATTTTTGGAGAATACATACCACTCGAGGATGAGTTGCCGTTTCTTTCTGAAATATTCAAATTCTCTTCAGGTGCTGACTATACTGGTAATTTTAACGCAGGTGAGTCAGTGGATCCGGTAGTGTTGCCAACTGCAGAGGGTGATGTGCAGGTTATTCCGAGTGTATGTTTCGAAGATACCGTGGGACGTGTCACAAGAAAGTTCGTGCGTGCGAAACCGCAAGTCATCGTGAATGTCACCAACGATGGTTGGTTTAAAAAAAGTGAGGCCGCGGCTCAGCACCTCGCGAATGCACGATTCCGGGCTATTGAACTTAGACGACCTATCATCCGCTGCGCAAACACAGGCGTCAGCTGTATTATTACCGCCACCGGTGTTCTGAATGATCCCGTCACCGGTGACCGCCAATTGATTGAGGATGATGACGGTAGTCATTTTATTCGAGACAACTTATATGGTCATGCTCATGCGCCTAAACATGGGCCGGTTACACTTTATGCATTTGCCGGTGACTGGTTTTCGTGGGTGATGATAGCCCTTGTAATGATATGGATGACCCGGAGCCGTATCATCAGGGCATAAAAATGCCCGCCTGGCGAACCAAGCGGGCTGAGTTGATTTGTAATAAAATCTAGGTTTTATGATTAGAAGTTAAATCGGGCACCGATCTCGTAGTGAAGGTCACCATCAAGCTCTACCTGATTGTCAAACGGGGCAAAGCCAGTTAGATTAGGGTCGTCCATGAAGATGTAACGGACACCGCCAAATATCTCAAAGCTTTCACTGAAGTTGTATGTCAGTCCTGCAAAGATATGAGCGTAAAAAACGGTATCATCCTCAGAGAGGCTGGTGCCAACGTTACTATTTATGTCTAGGTCAACCAATGCGATACCTGCTCCGGCTCCAATATAACCGTTCAATCCTCCAGTGAGGACGCATTCGTATTTGTAGTTGATTGTAATAGGAATGATTTCTGCCTCCAGATTAACAGAACGTGCGTTCGCGCCAATTCGGGTAGGGACGAGACCTTGATTCACTCTGGCGATTGAGAAATTCTCATCTTTCTCAGTCCAGCCTACTTCCAAGAAGATGGAGTGGGTACATGACTGGTCAGGACATCTGTATTCTTTCCCTAAGTGTGCGGTGTAAATGGACTCATCCCAATCTCCGTCAACTTCACCGATGGAACCTCCAGCAAACCAGGTCCAGAGACAAGGTGCAGGTGGTGGGATGACAGCTTTTCCTCCTTTGGCTGAATAGTCGTCACCAGCTTGGGCGGTAGCTGCGAGAGCGACGCCTGTAATTATTGTAATAGCGGTTTTTTTCATAGCACCGCAAATCCTAGATGATCATTAGAAATGTGACAATAATTAAACAAAAAATATGTACTAACGAATAACACCCCGCTCCGAATTTTTGACGAATTCGATCAGCCGCATTACGTGTGCTTCTTCAGCGTAATCTGATTTTTCAACTTCATAAACAAGATCACCAAGGCTTGTTTTCTTATTGAGAAAAATTTTACGGTAAGCCCTTTTAATAGAGCGCCTTTGATCATCACTGAATCCCCGGCGTTCTAGCCCTATGAGATTAGGGCTTCTCACAGAGGCTGGGTTTCCATCGACAATCATGAACGGTGGTACATCCTGCACAATTTTGGTACAGCCGCCTACCAGCGAGTGTTCACCAATTCGGCAGAACTGATGTGCCCCGGAGAGACCGGAAATAATTGCGTAGTCACCCATATGGCAGTGTCCACCTAGGGTTCCGTTGTTAGAAAGGATACAGTAGTCACCCACTTGGCAGTCGTGCGCCACGTGGGAGTAGGAGAGGAAAAGGTTGTGGTCGCCAATGCGCGTAGGGATGGCTTTGGTGGTGCCACGGTGAACCGTGGTATTCTCACGGAAAGTGTTGTTGTTTCCTATGATCAGTGCAGTCGGTTCCCCAGCATACTTAAGATCTTGAGTGACTTGCCCGATAGCAGAAAACGGGAAAAAAGAGTTGTTCTCGCCGATGGTGGTATGCCCGTCGATGACCACATGCGACTTCAACACGCTGCCTTTTCCTACCGCTACGTTAGCGCCGATCACGCAGTAAGCACCAATTTCCACACCGTCGGCAATCTCTGCGGCGGGGTCGATGACAGCTGTCGGGTGGATCATTTTTGACAGGGGGGTGGGTGTCAGGGATCAATTGTCGATGAGCGCGAACTTCAACTCGCCTGATGAAGCAACCTCTCCGTTGACGATGCAGCGGCAGACAGCAGAGCCGATGTTACGGCGTACTTTGAGGATCTCAGCTTCGATAAACAGCGTATCACCCGGCAGTACTGGGCGGCGCCACTTTACTTTATCGACGCTCATGAAGTAACCGATTTTACCTTGGTTCTCCGGTTTGCGAAGCAGCAAGATAGATGCAACCTGTGCCATGGCCTCGACTTGTAGCACGCCAGGCATTACCGGATGTCCGGGGAAATGCCCTTGGAAAAATGGCTCGTTGATTGTGACGTTCTTTACGCCAGTGCACTTGTTGTCGCCTTCAAAATCGACTACTCGGTCGAGCATCAGAAATGGATAGCGGTGCGGTAGAATTTTCATCACTTCGTTGATGTCGAGAATACCCTCACCATCGGGTATTTTCTGAGGAGGCACCATGGTGCGCATTCTCATGTATTCTTCCTTGAGTGTGGCAGCCATCTGCGTGTTGGGGCCATGGCCGGGACGCACGCAAATGACGTGGCCCATAATTCTTTTTCCAGAAAGCATCAGGTCGCCGATGACATCGAGCGCCTTGTGGCGGGCAAATTCGTTATCGTAACGCATCGGCTCCTTGCTCATCACTTCCTCTCCGCGGACGACGACGGCATTCTCAAGGCTACCACCCTTGATGAGTCCCTTGTCTAACAATGGCTTCACATCCTCGTAGTATACAAACGTCCGGGCAGGCGCGATTTCCTTTTCATAGAGTTCTGGAGTCACCTCGCCAGAGAAGAACTGGGTGAACCGACCTTCAGGGCCGATATTCGTACATGAGACACGAAATTTTTTATCAGGTACTATGGTGACGAGTGATCCGTTTTTTGTTTCCAGATGAATAGGCTCGCGGATTTCCCAGACTTTGCGAGGCTTGTCCTGTTTTTCTAGACCCGCTTTTTTGATGAGCTCGACGTAGGGTTGGGATGAGCCATCACCGATTGGCGGTTCGTTGGCATCCATCTCAATGATCGCGTTATCAACCCCCATTCCGCTTAGTGCAGATAAAATGTGCTCTACCGTGTGAACCTTCACAGAGCCTTCAGCGAGTGTTGTAGCTCGCTCTACCGTCTGAACCTTGGAAACATCGGCATCAATGAATGGCTGATCATCCAGATCAACGCGGCGAAACTTGAATCCGTGCCCCGCAGGTGCTGGTTTGAGAGTCAGGCTAACTTTTTCCCCAGTATGAAGGGACGTACCCTCCAGCGTGGCAGCGGAGGCGACTGTGTGTTCCATCTCGGCGGACATTCATACTCATTATTCTACATGGTTAAAAATGACAAGCCTTCTAAACGATCATAAAAATATCAGAAATCTTCCAAGGATTTTCATTCTGGTGTGTCTCACTCAGTAAGACATGATGTCACAAAATGCCTGCACCCGAGTCAAATAAGGCACAAATGAAAATTTTGCGCCTTCAATCAACCATCCCCGAAAGCCTGAGATCTGCGGAAAAAACCAGCATTGAGTCTCTCTTCGACGCCGAAGAGACACCGCTGCTGCGCTACGCATACGGCATCGTGGCGCGCCGTGAGGTTGCCGAGGAGATTGTTCAAGACGCATTCCTCAAGCTCCACAAGCATTGGAAAGACATCAATACCCCACGAGCCTGGCTCTACCGCGCTACCCGAAATCTCTGCCTTAATCATCTGCGGAAACACAAACGCGAAACCCTCAGTGATGAATCCGATCACAAACCCTCATCGAACGACCACCCGGACGATGAATTGGGGCGTATGGAGGCGATTGGCACCCTGCGCATCCTCATTGAAGAGCTCCCACCTGAAGACCGAGCACTCATCCAGCTGAAATACCACGAAGAGTTATCCTACGGAAATATTGGCAAAGAGCTCAAGCTCGGCACCGGCAACGTCGGATACCGCCTCCACCATCTGCTCAAAAAACTCTCCGAATCCCTGCAAAAAGCTGGCGTCACATCCAGCAGAGGCTGAAACCCCAATCCCGTAAATTCTGTTAATTTTGTCCAGCCGCCGCAGGCATCAACCCAAGTAAAAATCTCCATAATCCTGTAAATCCTGTCCAAAAAATGAACGACGATCTCCACACATACATCGAGCCTGAGTTGCAGGCACGAATCGCGGCACTCGTGCTTGGCGAAGCGAGTGAGTTCGAGCGTGACGAGCTGGAGAAACTCATCGCTGAGAAACCTGAGCTTGCTGTCTATCAGCGCCGCATCCAGGCGATGCATGACCTATTGGGTGACACAGTTAAACCGACTAAAGATCCAGGATGGCAGCTCTCGACGGAAAAACGCGAGAAGCTACGCCAGACATTCGCGACCAAAGGTGTGTCCATTTCGTCAGCTACAGGTCGACAAACAGGAGGCACCGTGCGAGTTCAAATTCGCTCTGCTGTGGCAATCGCCGCATGTGTGCTCATCACTGTGATTCTCTTTTCCATGGCGACACCTGTCATTCTCAAACAGACGAGTCAGAGGGAGAACGTGTCGCTGGCGGAGGACAGTATGCATCATGGTATGGAATCGGATGAGAAGGCCGCTGCGGATGACATGATCTGGGATTCAGTCCATTCCGCTCCAGACTCAGTGAGCAGGAGAACAGCAAAAAAACCTTCTGCTCCAAGTTCCAGTATGTCGAAGGTGATAGCAGCTAACACCACATCCCCGTCAGCTGTTCCTGTGCCAGAACCTGCTTCAACGCCTAATCCGTCAGTCGAATTTGGCAACGGCGATGACTTTGCTGATGGCTGGGGTGGAAATAAAAACGGAAGCGTATCAGGCAGTGGTGGAGGAGGAGGCGGCGGCTATGAAGTAGCTGACGAAGAGGCTGATCCATTTGCATCGTCAGACATCGCTAAGGAGAATGTTAGAAAAATAGCCATAGACGGAAAAAAGAAGACCGTAGACCGCGTTACTCGCCGTGAGTTGTCATCAAAGGCATTAGAAGATCTCGCTGAGACTCAAAAGAGTGAGAATAAAATTATCATAAATGGAAAAACCAATGCCCCCAAAGGCGGTTTTTCTAAAGATTTGGGTGGGCTTCAGCAGGCTGGAGACACTATTGATGAAACTGATCAAAGAAGCACCGCAACTAAAGAAGCGCAACTGGGTGTGACGCGAGAGGATAATAGGGGAGGCTCTGCTCCGATGTTTGAGCACTCTGAGATAGACGGCACAAGTAATGTTTCAGATACATCATCTATTGAAGGTGTTGCAACTGCCAGTTTGCGCAGTGGAGATCAAGCGGTCAATCGTGATTCAACTCTAGCACTTCTAAACAACCAAAATCGGTCAGGTGGTAGTTCTGATGATGATTCGTTTCTAACAAGTGGTCGGGGTGTGGATAGGGAACTTGCACCTGATGAGCAGTCGCCAACGAACATGACGAGAAATCTGGCTGGTGTTCAAGATGCTAGAGTCAAAGAAGTAGAAGGGCTATTACCAGATGCCGTTGCTGCACCGCCAGTAGCAGCTGAGCAGGCTAAAACTGTTAACGAGGTTCGCAAAAATCTCTACACGGGCGAAGGCTACTACAATTTAGGCGATTACGATAAGGCCGCAGCCGAAATAAAAAAGGTTCTGCAGAAAGACCCCTACAATAAAGCCGCACGCAGCTGGCTGGAAAAAGTTGAAGAGACGAAGTCCGATTACTATCGCGCCGCCTATGATCAAACACGATCCAAACTTCTGGCTGAAGTAGACAGCGCTTGGGAAATTGTAGTGCCCCCTGCTCCCGAAGTCCGTGCAGAAGCATCACGCTCGGTTGCGAAGCCTGAACCTCCTCAGAAGTCTGCTCCTACGAATGCTAAACTCGCACGCATTCAAGAAGAGCTGAAGAAAAAATCTGATAAGGTCGCCGAAACCCGCAGTAAGCTGATGGCAGCGGCGGAAAAAACCGGCGTCATTTGGGCGGAAAGCGAAAGAGGTGGTCAGACAATCGGCGGTGAGCTTGAGCTTCGGCAGCTTGCCGAAAAGCAACTCTATGAGACCGAGCGCGAGAGGGACCAGCTGAAGACCCAAATCGATAAGCTCCTTGCAGTTAATGATGAGGATCTTCCATCACTTGCAGCCGAGCTTCCCGAGGTCGGTTTTAAGGAAGCCCACAGTAAATACGAAAAGACAAAAACCGAATTGCTAACCCTCAAAGCAAGCGGTCTGAGCGGCAAGCATCCCGATGTCGTTGCACGTGAAGCAGAGGTTGCAAAATTAAAAAAAGGCCTTGAAAAACGAGCCGTCAACGTTCGTGAGTCACTCAGGCATCGTCTCGGAATCATAGAAGGTCGGGTTCAAAAAATGCGGGAAGTCCGCGATAAAAAGCAGGATGAGGGCACCGACCGCGCACGTACAGTAAAAGAGTTCAACAAGCTCCGTAAAGAATACGAGACTGCTCAAGGAATCAAAGACCAGATGCAGATTAAGTATGACATTGAGAAAACAAAACTAGGCATCCCGACAACGAACCAACAAGCCGCCCCTATCAAACCCTCCGCTCGGCCCAAACCTCTCCCCGATGAGACCCTGACCAGCGCCGAACCGTTTTCCACTTTCTCGCTCAACGTCAATGACGTATCCTTCAAGCTTGCCCGTGTTGCCTTGTTAGAAAAAGGTAAGTGGCCAGATGCAGCCAAGGTGCGCACTGAGGAATTTGTCAACGCCTTCGATTACGGTGACCCCTCACCGAGCCAGAGCGAGAAGGTGTCCTGCGCCATTGAGCAGTCAGCCCATCCATTCTTGCAGCAGAGGAATCTCCTGCGTATCGGCATGAAGACCGCCGCTATGGGGCGCTCCCAGCCGCTGCGCCTCACCGTTTTGTTAGATAACTCCGGCTCTATGGAGCGTGAGGATCGAGAAGCAAGCGTTCTTGCCGCGATGCAGGTACTTGCCGCACAGCTGAATCCACAGGACGTCATCACGGTGGTTAGTTTTGCACGTCAGCCACGGCTGGTTGCGGATCGCGTCCCCGGCAATCAGGCAGCCAAGCTCGTTGACCTCGTCGCGAAGATCCCCAGCGAGGGTGGAACCAACCTTGAAGAGGCACTGCGTCTTGCTGGCACATTAGCGAAGAGGCAGCACACGGAGGGAGCACAAAGCCGCGTCGTTCTTATCACCGATGGCGTCGCCAATCTCGGTAATACCGTTCCTGAACAGCTCTCTAACGAAGTCGAGACAATGCGCCAGCAGGGCATCGCATTTGATGCATGTGGTGTGGGTGCTGAAGGATTAAATGACGATATTCTTGAGGCTCTCACGCGTAAGGGCGATGGGCGTTACTACTTCCTGAACCGACCCGAAGACGCCGACGCCGGATTCGCCAAGCAGCTTGCTGGCGCACTCACGCCTGCGGCGAAAAACGTTAAGGTGCAAGTCGTTTTCAACCCCAAGCGCGTAGCACGTTACCGTTTGTTAGGGTTTGAAAAGCATCGACTCAATAAAGAGGATTTTAGAAATGATAAAGTAGACGCCGCCGAAATGGCTGCCGAGGAAGCTGGTAACGCCGTTTATCAGATCCAAGTGAATCCGCAGGGCGAAGGAGAGCTTGGCGAGGTCTATGTCCGTTTCCTCGACGCCTCAACAGGCCGCATGGTCGAGCGTTCATGGCCTCTTGCCTACCAGCCACAAGCGAAGCCATTTGACCTCGCCGAACCATCGATGCAGCTGGCTGGAACCGCCGCCATGCTCGGTGAAAAACTCCACGGCACCGATGCTGGCTCCGTCCGCTTCTCGATGATTTCGGAAACCCTCGGCAAAATCAAAGCCCACTACGCTTCCGACACCAAGGTGCAAGACCTCATCCGCATGTGCCGCAAAGTCGAGTAATCTCTAATTCTAAATTTACACCCCGTTTACACAACCGCATTAATGATCATGATAAAACATCCTATGACCTCGGCTTTTTCTACTCTCTCGTGTGTTAAAAATAGGCTGCTCTGCCTGGCATCGTTCATACTGCTGGGTGGAGCGGCCAATGCGCAGAATCAGCCCTCTGCCGACGTGAACGCAACGGTCACAGAAAACGGCACAGGCACCGTCAGTCTAACAGCCAAGGGTGTCTTGCCCAAGCCGCCACTATTTTTTAATACTAATGCCGATGCTAAAGTCAGTGTGACTACGAATGCCGTTACCCACAATATCACCCTAGCCATCAAGGTGCTCCAAGGTCGCCCTGAAGTTGTCACACTTGGTCTGTCAGGTGATGGCGATATCGAGTCGGTCACCGGAGCGGGGCTTGCCGACTGGGCGGTGCGCAAGGATATCGCCACGGGGAAAAGATTTTTGGATCTGAAACCAAAACTGGAAAAGGGGAAGCCAGCCCCCCAGTTACTCAATTTGGTGGTGAAGGCACAGCATGAGTTGGAGTCGCTACCGGCTAACATCAAGCTACTCACGCTCACCCCAGGAAAAGCCGCCGGTTTTTCTTCTAAACTTCTGATCAATGATGGTGCTCTCGATACAAGGGTTACCAAGATCAGCGGCATGGTAGCTCTCAAAAATGAAGGCGGCTACCACAGCGCAGGCGATAATAGCCTAACACTTCAAGTTCTGCAGAATGGTGCCGCACCAGCCGACATCGAATTACGCAACGCAAGTATTACCGGAACCATCGATGAAAAATTACGTAGTGCCAAACTCGTCTACACCGCGACGGCCTATGTCTCCCAAGAGGGAAAGATTGATTTCCTGAGCGGAAAGGCTGCCGTCAGCAGTATCCAGCCAGATGCGGCGTATTCGCTTTCACTAACAAATAGCAGCGGATACCAACTCGGGTTTGATGCTCCTGGTGAGTATCCCGTGAGGCTGGAAATGATCGCCCGCATCGACGATGCTGCGAGCGGTTGGGTCGGCTGGAAGACCATCAATTTTTCCACACCCCAGGGTGCCGTCGTTCCTGTCGAACTAGGTGGATTGGCTGGGAACACAAAGTTTGCAGAGAATCTATCCATCTACCCACGCTTGCTGCCTACCGCCAGTGATGCACCGCTTCGTTTTGGCGGTTTCTTGCCTGCAACCGGCCAATGTTTTCTTGCATGGAAAACCGGGCGAAAGGCGGGCGAAGGAAAGCTCGCATTCACCAGCCGAGGTCTAACCGATGTCGCCGTGGGTGCTGGGTTGCTGCGCCAGGTTAGCCAGATCGATCTCAAGGTGCTGCAGGGAAAAATTAACGACGTGTCGCTGCAGATGACTGGTCCCGGTGAGGTGCTGGACGTGCAGGGGACAAACGTCGCTGGCTGGACTGTCGAGGATGGCCAAGGTGATACCCGCATCTTGCGTCTGCGTCTCAGCGTCCCCTTGGAAGACAGCGGCATGATCAAAGTGCGAAGCCAGCAGGCACTCGGAAAGTTCCCCGTCACTGCGACACCCTTGAGGTTGACCCCAGTCGGTGTGCTGCGCCACTCCGGACATGTTAGATTAAGTAATGCAGGTGCCGTCCGTCTTGAAACTGCTGGAGTGCAGGGCATGATGCAGCTTTCGCCCGCACAGTACCCGGGAGGGAAAATGAATGCCCGCCAGATTTTTGTCTACCGCTACCCATCCGCAGAATACGCGTGGCAAGTGCAGGCAGATCAAATTTTACCCGAGGTTTCTCTGAACCAAGTTCTCATCTACGAGCAGCTTGAAAGTGACCGCGTCATCCGCGCCACGGTTGAGCTGGATATCCGTGAGGCTCCGCTGCGTGAGTGGGAGATGCAAATCCCCGACGGCTATGCTGTCGCTTCTCTTAAGGGTGCGGAAATTGCCGATTACGTTGTCGGAACGTCCGTGGATAACGGCCAGCGTGATGTGAAGGTCTTATTCAGAAAGGCTGTAGCCGGAAGGCAGCTTGTCATGCTCCGCTTGGAGAAAAACTCCCCAGCGAAAGCAGGCACATGGAAGCTTCCGGTGATTAGCTACCCGGGAGCGAAAGCGGTGCGCGGTCATCTCGGGGTTGCCACAGCACCAGGCTGGCGAGTCACACCCGGTAAGGTGGCAAAGCTCAAGGAGACACCTCTTTCCTACTTTCCGACCAAGGATCCTAGCTTGCAGCAAAGCTACCGCCTGCGCGAGACTGGCTGGTCGGCTGAAATGAACATCGCAGCCCGCGAGCAAAGCGTACAGGCAGATGTTTTTCACCTCTACTCACTCAAGGAAGGCATGGCGTATGGCTCTGTCGTGCTGAACTACTTTGTGGTCGGCGCACCCGTGAACGAATGGGAACTCGCGATCCCCAAAGCATACGGAAACATCACTATCGAGGGACAAAATGTGCGTCAGTGGCGGCGGGTGGATGACGAGAAAGTCATCGTTCAACTGGAGCAGCCAGTGAGTGGAGCAGCCACTCTGTTAGTAACATTTGAAAACACAATGAGCGCCCGCGGTGGTAAGCTCGCGCTCGGGGAAGTGCGCCCAGTCAAAGTACAGAGCGAAAGTGGATTTATCGAAGTGGTCAGCCCAATACTTCTCAAGCATGAGGTGACTAAAACAGCTCCCGGTTTGTTGGAAATCAGTGCGCAAGAGCTTCCCGCCGAATTCCGTATGCTGACAACGGCACCAGCTATCAAGGCATGGCAATACGCAGCCCGTCCATTTGAGCTAGAGATTGATATTAACTGGTATGATCGTGGAGAGACACTCGGTCAAGTCGTCGACTTTGCAGATCTAACAACAAGTGTTTCGCGCGATGGTCAGGTGATGACTGAGGCAGCCATGTACATCCGCACACGCGGAAGACAGGCGCTAAGAATGAAGCTGCCAGGGAATACCCGGCTTTGGGATGCGCGCGCGAATGGTAGAGCCATCACCGCGCGCAAAGACGGCGATGAGGTGCTATTGCCGCTGCCAGCTGGAGATGATCCTAACAAGCCAGTAAAAGTCGTCATCCGCTACGGTGGCGATCCGGAGGGTGGTGATAAAGTTGTTTTGGGTGCGCCTACGCTTGCGGCACCTGTGATTATCAACGGCTGGAAAGTTAGTGCTGAGAAAGGCCGGCTGTTACTACCTGCTGATGATTCAGACCGCGCTATTATCAGTCGCCATCCTCTGATGCAGACTGGTTTCGAGAGTATACAGAACCGAGGGATGCAGCTGCTCGTGTTAGGTATCATTTTTCTTGCAGGTGTCATTTTTCTGCGCACCAAGAACCCTGCGGGCTGGAAGCGTTTACTATCATGTGTTTTGCTGATCATTGCGGTAATCATTGCTGTGCAACTTGCGCAAAGTGTTCGAGAGGAACGCCGCATCAACCATCGCTTTGTGGAAATCACTGCGCAAGTTGTTAGCCCTGGCGAACCTGTTACCGTGACGCTAAAAAATATCACACCGTGGAAGGCGATGGTCTCATGGCTTGGTATTGCTGTCGCGGCAGCAGGAGCATTTGTTTTTGTAGCTAGTCTGGTGGTGAAAAAGTGGAGCCACCTCTGGGTGCGTGCGCTTGCTGGGGCAGCCATTGCCGGTGGCGTTCTCGCGCAGCGTGGCGGTGGGGTGTTGTTCTTTGGGCTGATTGCTGTCGTGGCACTCATGCTCCTCTTACTCGCTCTCTACTTTGGATTCAGGGACGGTGGTCGCTATCTCAAAGAAAGCGCCGAGCGTAAGCGCGTGGAGCGTGAAGAAGCCGATGAGGCTATTGCCCTCGGATCCGTAGATGGAGCGGATGGACTAACCAAGCTTCTTATTATCACTGCGACAATTGCCGGGCTGGGACTCGGGCTAGCGGGGAATCTTGCGGCGGCCGATCCAGCACCAGCGCTGAGTGCACTGAACCAGACATGGAAAATCGAAAATAACCGCCTCTATGCTACGGTGGATATGAAGCTGCGTGGCGAAGCTGGTTCGAGCTACCTACTACTCAGCGAGCCAGCTGTGCTCACATCTTTCAGTGGCGAGGGCTTACGTGTAACCAAAGTCAAACGTGGTAAACAAACCGTATGGATGGTCGCCGTGGAGCAGGAGGGGGCGCGCACAGGCAGGGCAACTTACGAAATGCCTGTTAGGCCACAGTTTTTACTGCCCACAGGCCCGTCAGCGGTGCAGAAAATCTCTGCTGAGATTGATGCTAAAGGATTGGAAATCTACTCGCCTGCCGCAGTGAGGGCCGTGCCGCGAGAAGCTCTGCCCGAAGGAAAAAGCGGCGTGGATCTTGTGCTCGCGCCACTCGCTCAGATTACCATGGGTATCCGCCCACGTGGGAGAGATATCGACGCAGAGGAAACCAAGTTTTTCTCCGAGGTGGCGAATTTATATTTGCCGTCACCTGGTGTTGTCGATGGCTATCACCGCGTGATTGTCCGCCCATCAAGTGGTAAGGTAGAGGTGCTCGATCTTACCGTGCCTGCTGGCTTTGCCGTCAGTGAGGTCGCTGGCGCTGCTGTGGGTAGCTGGAGGTTTGATCCTGCCAGCCGCGCCCTCACGGTGGATTTGAGTTCCGCGCAGAGTCAGATGTTTTCTCTCATCATCGAAACACAAAGCGGGCTTGGCGCGCTACCTGCGGCGATCAATTTACAATCCCTAACAGTCTCAGGCGATGCGGGTGAGACGAACATGATTGGTCTCGCGTTTGGCCAAGAGGCACAGCCGGGGAAAATCACCGCTACGGATTTATCTGTGGTAAATGTGGAAGACTTTGACCGTAGAATGATTCCCATGGTGGATAAGAAGCCGCGTGGCATCCTGCATAAGGTGTATCGCAGCGCGTCTGGAACTGGTAGCTTAAACCTTCAAGTCGCCCCAGTCATGCCAGAAGTGCGCGTGACATCCGCCCAAGAGCTGACGCTTGGCAGCGAGCGTATCCTGCATTCTGCCACACTTAGTGTGAACATCACTCGCGCAGGAATTTTCAAACTCAGCTTTAAATTGCCCGGTGGTATGGAGGTGGAGTCGCTCAGCGGTGGTTCGCTTAGTCACTGGGCAGAAAGTGTGCAGGACATCGAAGGTAAAAAGACCCGTGTCATTACCATGCATCTGACAGGGAAAACTCTCGGGGCGCAGCAGTTTTCTTTGTCGCTTTCCGGGCAGCCCGTCAGTGGTAAGAACGCCTGGCCAGTTCCTAAAATATTGTTAGATCAGGCGGTGCGGCAGAGCGGACAGCTGATTGTGATTCCTGAAAAAGGTATCCGTGTGCGTGCCATCGACCGGAAAAATGTCTCGCGTATGAACACTCAGGCAACTGCAAGCAATCCAAGCCGTCAGCAAGCACAGCAGGTTCAAAACAGAGTCAAGCAGAGCGGCGGGCTTGCCTTTCGTTTATTGCAAAAAGACTGGGCGCTGACACTTGGTATCGAAGAACTCGATCCATGGATCACCGCGAGCGTGCTCCATGAGGTAACGCTTCGCGAAGGCCAGACACGCACGCGTCTCGCTGCTATCTATCAGGTTGAGCACGCCGCTGTAAAAAACATCCGTGTGCAGCTTCCTTCACTCACAGAGGAGGAGCAACGCACTGTGCGTGCCAGCGGTAGTCTAGTAAAAGAAATCGTCAACGTGAAGGATGACTTATGGGAGATCCGTTTCCGCCGTGGAGTTCTGGGAGCCGTGCCGCTTCAGGTTGAGTACCAGCGCGGCGCAGATCGTGGTAAGGGTGGTGCCGAGGATATTCGCCCGGCGGTGATGATTGCTGCCAAGAGGCTGACATACTTCATGGCTGTTAGGACGACGGGTCGCCTCGACATGCAAGCAAGTAATCCGGAGAATGGCTGGCGCCGTAGTGACTGGTCGGCCGTGCCCAAAGGCCTTCACAACCCAGCTGATACTAGCGTGCCAGATCTATGTTTCCGTCTCAATGAACCCGAGGGCACCCTTAAGGTCTCGCTTAAGAGACACCAGATGGCGGACACCCTGAAGCTCCGTGTCACTGGCGGGCAAATGCACACGATTTTCTCACCTGTCGGGGAGACACTCACATCCGTGCAGCTACAGACTCGCGTGCTGGAGAAGAGCATGTTGAAAATTTCCCTACCTAAAGGCGCAAGCCTCTATAACGTGCTGGTGAACGATGAGCCGGTGCATGTCGTGAAAGAGGGAGACGATCACTTGTTCCATGTTTCTCCGCCACCGGTCGAGACTGACCCCGCGACCGTATCTCTCGTTTACTCGACTCCGGAAAACAAGGGCGACATCAGGCTCGCTGCACCCGGCTTTAACGTGCCACTTGAGCGCCTGACATGGGATGTGCTTGTGCCAGAAGGATATGTGTTAGAGAGCCACTCAGGTGGTTTTGAAATGCGCGGGAGCCAGGGCGTGACCGACTACACCATGAAGGATTATCTCGCCGCCATGGAGAGTAACCGCAGCCAGGAACAGCAAAAAGGTAAGCAGTCGCTTCAAAAAGCAAACGACTACCTACGCCAAGGAAAGCGAAAGGAGGCTGCCAAGGAGCTGAGCAAGGTGACAAAGAACCGCGCTGTCGATGCCGCCTCGAATGAGGACGCTCGTGTGCAGCTGCGCAAGCTACAGACGCAGCAAGCAGTCTGGGGCTTGAACTCTCGTCGCCAGCGAATCTATCTCGATAACAAGGCGGCAGGTAATGGCGTCCAGCGTAATGCCGATCTTGAGGACTCCGCGTTCAGCAATCCGCTGTTTAAGGGTCAGCAAGAATTCGACGTGCGCCAAGTGGATGACTTCCTGCGTGGAAACACTTCTGAGGAAAAGAAAACACTCAAGACCATCGCTAACCGACTAATCACGCAGCAGATGGCAACGGAACCCGCACCTCAGACCATCAGCACGGTAGTCCGTGGTAGGGGAGAGGTGCTACGCTTTACACGCGGTGTGCAGGTCGCCGGTGCCAAGGAGCTTGCCTTGGAACTCGACGTCGCTCCGACCAATGAAGTGCCATTTGGGAAATCCTTACTCATCCTGTTAGGCGTGGGCGTGGTTGCCGCCGCTGCGAGCCGCAAAGCCGCGTAACATGAAGCGGGTTTGAATTACGAATTCCTAATTCCAAAATCAGTGTTGGAATAAATGTGATGTCCCTGCCATCATATTGGGCATGAATAAGGACTTCTGCGATCTGGACTGTTTTATGAAGGGGCTGAAACGCCGCAACCCAAGTGAACCCAATTTTCATCAAGCGGTGTATGAGGTAGTGGAAAGCGTTATGCCGCTGGTTAAGGAGAAACAAGTATACCAGGATGCAGGGATTCTTGAGCGGATGACGGAACCCGACCGCGTGATCATGTTCCGTGTCACGTGGGTTGATGATGAGGGAAACTACCGCGCAAATAGAGCGTGGCGGGTGCAGTTCAATAATAGCATCGGTCCCTACAAAGGTGGATTACGGTTTCACAAGGATGTGGATCTTGGCACACTTAAGTTTTTGGGTTTTGAGCAGACATTTAAGAATAGCCTAACGGGACTTCCGATGGGTGGAGCTAAAGGAGGATCGAATTTTAACCCCAAGGGAAAAAGTAATGGTGAGGTGATGCGCTTTTGCCACGCGATGATGACTGAGCTGCAGCGCCACATCGGCGAGGACACAGACGTCCCAGCGGGCGATATAGGAGTAGGTGCCCGTGAGCTGGGTTATCTCTTTGGTCAGTATAAACGCCTCAACAATCGCTTTGCAGGTGTTCTAACAGGGAAGGGCCTTTCTTTTGGTGGTAGTGCGGGTAGGAAAGAAGCCACCGGGCATGGTGCGGTCTACTTTTTGCAGGAAATTCTTAAAAATCGGGGCGAGGAAATATCGGGTAAAACAGCATTGGTCTCCGGCTCTGGAAATGTTGCGCTCTACGCGATTGAAAAGCTTGATGAGCTGGGTGCGACGGTGCTAACGGCATCTGACTCTTCAGGTTTCATCTATGACAAGGATGGCATCCGAGGCGAAAAACTGGAATGGCTCAAGGAGCTCAAGGAAGTCCGCCGTGGCAGGGTTCACGAATATGCGGAGAAGTTTGGTTGTGATTACCATGAGAGCGAGCAGCCGTGGAACGTGAAAGCGGATTTTGCTTTCCCCTGTGCCACCCAAAATGAAATCGATGAGGAAGACGCACGCGCTCTGGTTAAAAACGAGGTCACGGCAGTTGTCGAAGGTGCAAACATGCCCACGACACCCGACGGGGTGCATCTACTTAAGCAGGGTGGCGTTATCTTTGCTCCCGCGAAAGCTGCCAATGCTGGAGGAGTCGCGGTCTCAGGCCTTGAGCAAAGTCAGAACGCACTCCGCGTGGCATGGTCACATGAGGAGGTCGACCAGAAGCTCCAAGGCATCATGGCAGGCATTCACCAGAAATGCCTTGAGCACGGTGGCGAAGTCAATGGCGTGCCAGATTACCTGAAGGGCGCAAACATCGCGGGGTTCATCAAGGTGGCGGACGCCATGATCGCATACGGTGCGATGTGAGATAGCTTTGGGCTTCAGCTCAAAGCTTAAATGGCCTCGATCAGCCTCCTCGCCCTATCGGCGACGATCTCATCTTTGCTGTGACTCAGCTTGGTGAAGAACCGATGTTCTTTTTCTAACAATTCGCGAAGGTTCTTCTGCCAATCCTCAGCAGCATCATCTTTAGGCAGCTGTGAAAATTTAAGAAACATATCTAGAATCTCACCCTGCACACTGTGTGCCGAGATGCCGAGAATTTCTACCAGAAAAGGAAATGCCGGCTCAGCAGCAGGGTGGACTTTTCCGGAGCATAGCGCCGTCCAGACATCGTGGCTCGCCTTCATGGCACGAGCTTCCTTGCGCGACGCCAAGCTCTCAAGCAAACGCGGTAAGTTCTTTTTTGATGACGAAGAAACTGGGTAGTCCTCCCAGCGGACTTTCCGTAATTTCATCCAGAGGGAATCAGACATAGTTTAGGGGGAGTCAGAAACGTATACCTCAACCGCCCAGAGACAACAGCCGAATCACCAAAAACAATTTTTTACTCTATCCGCTTGCGAAGTCGTGGACGGTGATGGGCTGGGTGGTTTTGTTCGACCGTTTCATTCAGGTTTACTTTTCAGTAAATGGATCTGGCTCTAACTCATTGCGTTTTTTCTCCTCAGCCCTAAGTCTTGCTACCAGCTCGATGTCTCTTGGACTGAGGAGCTTGACCTGTCTTCCTGTCAGTTGAAAATGGCGGGCTTTCATTCGCTTATGAATAACCTCTCTCGCCTGAATATAAAGCAGCGGCCCCCCGCCAGTATTCTTTCTAGGGTCAATCTGAAAGCTTCTCATGCCAACCAACTCTTTACTAAGACCCAGAGAAGAAAAATAGCCCCTCACGGTAATCCTCGCCATCTGACCATCAGGTATTCCATCTCGAATTCTCACCCACTCTTCCGCTTTGTGATAAAATTGTGGGTTAAGCTCATAGATCTTCGTTATCTGATTTATAGCCTGGTTGTTAGGGCTATCTTCAACTCCCGATGCGGTAACCTGACCGTGCACAGTAAGATAAATCCCAAATAGGAGATAGCAGATAGGCTGTTTCATTTTTTCGAACTAGTGGTTAATAGTTACATCTGAAACCTA
>JBGCEU010000206.1:0-2642 GCA_045106535.1 Akkermansiaceae bacterium
TCGCGGTGTGGATATGCGGTGAGATATCGATGGGCTTCAGCTTCTATCTCTGCCGGAGCTTTAGCTGCGCTAACCATGGCCTGGATCAGGCTCCGGTGAATGTCATACCGACCCGGAGCGAGAGCTTTACGGAATGACTGAATGGCATTTTCGAACTGCCCGAGGCGTGCCTCGAATCGTCCGGTTCGGAACCAGAGGTCGCGTTTTTGTATTTCATTCAGCGGTGCATTGCGACGGATCAGAGTCTTACTGATTTGCAGGCCTTCAGCCCACTGTTCGGATCGCTCAGCGGCATGCATGCCCTGAAGTCCGACGCCGGTCAGGATGGGCTGGGCAGGAAGCTTGGCCACCATCGTTTTGGCGAGTGAGGATGCGTGTTTATAGCTGGTGCCATTGTTGGCTTTAATGAATAAGCGAATGGCTCGGACACCTTGATCTGTGGTGCCGCCGTTGTCCCAAATTGCACGACGCTGGACGGCGGCGAGGCTGCCGCGTCCGGTGTGCTCGTAAGCGGTTGCGATTTGGTCACGGGCGTTGTTCGTCAGGCTATTGTTAGGGAAGATTTCAAGAAACTGTCGACCGGTGATGATGATGTCATCGTGCCGCGCTGTGACGGCATAGCCATGCATGAGCTTAAGCATCATGGCAGCCCGTTGAGGGTGTTTTGTTTGAGAACGTGAAAACTTACTGGTTACCCGGATCAGTCCAAAGACTTGCTCGTTTTTCCAATAAATATCGGCGAGGTCGAGCATCAGTTTTGCTCCGATAGGAGAAGCCTCAGTGGTCTCCTTGAGCTTCGCTTCGAGGTCGGCAGCCTGATCGGCATGAGCAGGTAGGCTCAGCGCGAGAATAATGGCGAGAAGGGGGAGGGGTGCTTTCAAAATCCTGCTTTTTTGAGTGCTTCGACGATTTTGTTAGCCTCCGCCGCGATTTCGCTTTCGGGGTAATCGTTGATGAGTTGTTCGAACTTTTTACGAGCCTCTGCCTTGCGGTTGAGTTTGTAGAGACAGCGGCCGTAATTGAAGAGAATGACATCGAGGAAATTTGCGTCGGGGTGGTCTGAAAGCACGTTTTCGAAAACGTCGATAGCACGTGAGTAGTCTTCTTTCTTGTAGTAAAACGCAGCCATCTTGGCGACGGCATCTCCCACACGACCTGAGTCGGGGAATTGCTCGTAGACTTTCTGATAGGCAAGGAAGGCTTTTTCAAAGAGTTGCGCTGACTGCTTGGCTGGGGCTTTGAGTGCCATGGCTTCGTAACATTCGGCGGTGAAGAATTGGCCTTCGCCGCGCAGTGGGCTGGTTGGCAGCTTGGCAATGCTCGAGTAGAGGCTGATGGCGCGTGCGAAGTCCTCACGTTTTCTCTCGACGTGAGCTTGCTGCAGCATGGCTTCGTCTACAAAAGAACTCGTGGGGAATTCCTTGAGTAAACGACGACTCATGCTCAGGGCGAGGTCGAGCTGATCCATCGCAAAATAGATCCGCCAGAGTTGCACGTAGGTTTCCTCAAGGAGCTTGCCGCCGACCTCGCGAGCCTGGGTGTGGATTTTTTCGCAAACATCAAGGGCCTCGGTGTATTTGAGGTCGGCTTTTTCGTTGAGTCCGAATTCCTTGTAATAGTTGCCGACCTCAGTGAGTGCCGAGGCGGTGCGAAGTTGGGTTTTGAGTCGAAGTTCCTCGTCTGAAATATCGGTGCGGGTCACGCGGACTTCACCAAGGTTACCCTCGATGATCCGGGTCTCAGCAGTGCGGACAATCGTGCCTTTGCTGAGATTCTGGTCATCGCGGTAGACGAGCCGGATAGTTTGTCCGGGTTCACCCGTGAGCACACCCTCCGCGCTGCCTAAACGGAGTGGTATGGCGAGTCGGAAGGTGCCCCTTTGCTCCTGCTCCCGTAATGATACAGGGACTGAGCGCACCATGAGCAGTGGGTCGATCTGAGATTTTAAATCCGCACCATCCGCACCCTCGGTGAGTTCTCCGCTGGCGACGCGTTTAGCAAGTTCATCATCGATTTCGTCACCTGTCTTACGGCGGAAAATTTGCACAGTGGCCTCGATTTTGTCGGCGCCATCGCTGGTGTCGTGGTCGGCATCGGTGATCTGGAGGTGAAGTGGTTTGCCGAGGACGGCGGCGGGTAGGTCACGCTGGTAGGAGCCATCGGTGATGCGAGCGACTCCATTTCCAACGACGATGACTTGCTTGATGCGTTTCTCGTTGAATGCTTTTTGGGCCGTGTGGGCATCGACATAAGTGATGGTAACTTGGTCGCCGCCGCGGACTTCCAGAGTGCCGTTATTAGGTTTTGCTTGATTGAGTTCGGTGGCGATACGACCGAGGGCAATGCGGGCATTGCGACCGACCGGATCACAGAAAAGGGTTTCCTCGTCGCCGCCCTTTGTTTTGCATCGGATCTCGATGCGGGTGCCTGGTTCGAGAATGGCAAAGTCCTGGTCATCGATCCTTACATAGAGGCGTTTGCCTGCTTCAACTTTTTCAATGAGTGAGTCCTTAGCTGAGAGGGCGGTGCCGACTTTTTCGAGAGCTTCGATCGCCCTGCTGTAGTGGTTGAGTTTGAAATGCCCCAGACCGATGTAGTAGTAGGCTTCGTTAACTTCTGATGAACTTGGAAACTGCTTGATG
>JBGCEU010000207.1:0-18475 GCA_045106535.1 Akkermansiaceae bacterium
AGCTCATTCCTAGCTTCGATCATCGCCGGGGAATCGGTCAGCATCGATCATGGCGACGGCGCAGGCATGAACCTGATGAATCTTGCATCGGGAAATTGGGATTCAGATCTAGTCAACGCCACCGCTCCTGACCTATCAGACAAACTCCCCTCCCTAGCCCCCTCGAATACCATCACAGGCACAGTCAGTTCTTATTTTTCAGAAAAATATCAGCTGAACCCAGCTGCCAAAGTTGCTGTCTGGTCGGGCGATAATCCATGTAGCCTTGTCGGCATGGGCGCTGCATCCAGTGGTAAAATGGTCATCTCCTTGGGCACCAGCTACACGCTCTTTGCCGCCATGGAAAAACCTCTAACCGACCCCAGTGGCTTTGGTCATGTCTTTGGTAACCCATGCGGCAACTTCATGAGCTTGATCTGCTTTAGTGAAGGCGCACTGGCTCTGGAAAAACTCCGCAGCGAGCTAGATATCACCTGGGAGCAGTTCAGCGATGCCGCGCTCAGTCAGGAACCTAGCCCTGTCCGCGAATTGTTAGACAAGCAGTTCTCTGATATGAAATCGCACAGCGATTGGATGGGCGAAACACCTAACACCATCTACGTGACTGGTGGAGCTTCACAAAACCAAGGCATTTGCCAGACCATCTCCAACATCTTCAATGCCAACGTGCAGCGCATGGGCACCAGTGCCTCTGCCTCCCTAGGTGCCGCCATGCGAGCCGCCCACGCAACCGACGCATTCACGCTCGATGACCTCGAACAAAAATTCACCCAACCTGCACCCAACTCCCTTATCACCCCCGTGGCATGAGCGTCCCGATCATGACCAAAATCCCGCCGCCTCAGCGGCACACACTTAATCCAAAACTCAACACTAAAACTAACAACCATGTCTAGACCTGTCACACTCTTCACCGGCCAATGGGCCGATCTCTCCCTCGCTGACCTCCTTCCTAAAGTCAAAGAAATGGGTTACGACGGCGTAGAGCTCGCTTGCTGGGGCGATCACTTTGATGTCCAAGCTGCCCTCGCTGACGATTCCTACGTCGCCGATAAGTGGAAACTCCTGCAAGACAACGGCCTCGATTGCTATTCGATTTCAAACCACCTCGTAGGCCAGGCTGTCTGTGACAACATCGATGAGCGTCACCAAGCCATCCTCTCACCCGCGATTTGGGGCGATGGCGATCCCGAAGGCGTGCGCCAGCGTGCCGCCCAGGAAATGGCTGACACTGGACGCGCGTTACGTAAGTTCATGGATGCTCGCCCCGGTGGAAAACACCCCATCACTCCCGCCGTCAACGGTTTCACCGGATCTTCTATCTGGCACGCGCTCTATTCATTCCCACCCACCTCGCAGGAATACCTGCAAGCTGGCTTTGATGATTTCGCCAAACGTTTCACACCCATCCTTGATGCTTACGATGAGGTAGACGTAAACTTTGGCCTCGAAGTCCACCCAACTGAAATTGCTTTTGACATCGCCTCCACCGAACGCGCCATTGAGGCCGTCAAAGGGCACAAGCGCTTTGGATTCAACTACGATCCCTCACACCTTGGTTACCAAGGAGTCGATTACGTGAAGTTTATCCGCACCTTTTCTGAGCGCATCTACCACGTCCACATGAAGGACGCATGGTGGGGTCACGGCGACGGCACCGTTGGCGTCTTTGGCGGCCATACTGATTTCGCTGACGCACGCCGTTTCTGGGACTTCCGCTCCGTCGGCCGTGGCGACATCAACTTCGAGGAAATAATTGTCGCCCTCAACGACATCGGCTATGAAGGCCCTCTCAGTGTTGAGTGGGAAGACGCCCGCATGGATCGCTTCCATGGTGCAGCCGAGTCATGCACCTACACCCGTAACGTTGACTTCCCCCGCAACAGCGGTGGTTTATTCGACTCCGCTTTCGATCAGGATAACCAGTAATTGATTTCACAACTAAAGCATCAGTGCCCATCTGAGTTCATCCGTTCCCATCTGTGTTAACATAAAAATAAGCAAGCATGCCCGACAATGACCTGACCTATCAAGTCATTGGAGCGGCAATGCATGTTCACAATGAACTCGGTCCGGGGCTAAGAGAAAAACCCTATGAAAATGCATTACGCATCGCACTGAAAAAACTCAATATGCACGTAGATCAACAACGCGCATACCCAATCAGTTACGAAGGACACATTGTAGGCGACTGCTTGACCGATCTTGTGGTAAATAACGAACTCATCATAGAAACCAAATCGATTGACAGCATTGGAGATAATGAAATTGCACAATTGCTAAACTACCTCAGAGTATCAGGACTCAAGTTAGGATTACTGCTTAATTTCAAGCCTTCCAAACTTGAAGTAAAACGAGTGATAAGATGAACTTCATCACAGATGACTCAGATTTACACAGATACCCACTGATCATATCCTCTGCAATCAACCTGAACTATCAACCAAAGCATCAGTGCCCATCTGTGTTCATCCGTTCTCATCTGTGTTAAAAACACTTCATCACAGATGACCACAGATCACATCCTCTGCCTAAAAATTTCAAAACTAACAAACATTACTTAATATCACCATGAGCACCAAAGTAGCTATCATCGGAGCAGGAGGAATGCTCCAGTATCACGCCGCCGGCTTCCGCGAAGCAGGTGGAGAAATCGTCGCCATCGCAGACATCGCCCCCGGCGCAGCCGCTGCCGCAGCGAAGGAATGGGACGTCCCCCAAGCCTACGAGAGCGTTGAGGAAATGCTAGAAAAGTCCGGCGCTGATGCCGTCAGCATCATCGCACCTAACAAATTCCACAAACCTCTCGCCATTCAGTGCCTCAACGCAGGAAAGCACGTTTTCAGCGAAAAACCGCCTGCGCTCAATGCCGCGGAAGTCGAGGAAATGATTGCCGCCGCCGACAAAGCGGGCAAGCAGCTGATGTTTAACTTCAATAACCGCGCACGCCCTGAGTCCTACGCCATGATGGACTACGTGAACGATGGCACAGTCGGTAAGATTAACTCCGCACAAGCCCAATGGATCCGCCGCACTGGAATCCCCGGCTTTGGAGGCTGGTTCACAAGCAAGGAACTCTCAGGTGGTGGTCCACTCATTGATCTCCTGCACATGATCGATCTCGCGATGCACTTCATGGGCTACCCTGAACCAACTCACGTCATGGGTCAGACGTTTTCCAATTTCATCGACAACAAAGACTTCAAAGGGCCATGGGGAATCCCCGACCGCGCAGACGGCATCAACGATGTGGAAGCGGCAGCACACGGCTTTGTCACATTCGCCACAGGCCAGACACTGAGTCTGCGCACATCATGGGCGGAAATGAATGAACGCGAGGTTGTCTCTGTGGTTTTCCAAGGAACCAAAGCAGGCGGCAAGGTCGAACGGCTATTCGGTATCGATGGGTTGGATGAAACAGCTATCGATAGCTGTCAGCTCTACACTCAGGAAAATGGCAACTCGGTGAACCGTAACGTCACCACCGAGATCAGTGAGGACATGGGCCGCATCCGCTCGGCTGCTAATTTCATCGCTACTCTTGATGGATCAGAAAAACCACTCAACACCCCTGACCAGGCACTCAAGCTGATGAAAGTCATTGACGCAATTTATCAGTCAGCCGAATCCGGCAAACCTGTCTCACTCTAACAAACAACAATCAATACAATGCTCAAACGTAAACTTCGCATGGGAATGGTCGGTGGTGGCCGAGGTGCCTTCATCGGTGCCGTTCACCGCATGGCCGCTAATCTTGATGGTAAAATCGAACTCGTCGCCGGTGCATTCTCCTCCGATCCTGAAAAGTCCCGCCTATCGGGTGAGGACTTCTACATTAATGAAGACCGCGCCTATGCTTCTTACCAAGAAATGGCTGAGAAAGAAGCCGCACGTGAAGATGGTATCGACTTCGTTTCTATCGTTGTTAGAAACGACATACACGCTGAGGTCGCCACAGCATTTCTTGAGGCTGGCATCAACGTTGTCTGCGAAAAGCCCCTGGCCTTCTCGCACGAGCAAGGTAAAGAGCTTGCCGAGGTCGTTGAGAAGTCCGGCAAGGTATTTGCTCTGACTCATAACTACACGGGCTACCCAATGGTCAAAGAAGCCAAGGCAATGGTTGCCGACGGCAAGCTTGGAAAAATCATCAAAATCGTCGTGGAATACCCACAAGGTTACGCCGTCGAGGCTCTCCAAGATGCCGAGGACGGTGCTATTTCCAACTGGCGCGCAGATCCCGCGGTGGCAGGCATTTCTAACTGCATTGGTGACATCGGATCACACGCAGAGAACCTCGCCCACTACATCACAGGACTGAAAATCGAGGAGCTCGCCGCTGAGCTCACCAGCTTCATCCCAGGGCGAACGCTCGATGACGACGGCAACATGCTCGTTCGTTTTGAAGGTGGTGCCAAGGGAGTGCTCTATGCATCACAGGTATCAGCCGGTGATGAAAACAACCTCAACATCCGAGTCTATGGCACACAGGCATCACTCGAGTGGCATCAGGAGCATCCGAACGAACTCATCGTTAAGTATGCTGACAAGCCACGCCAAATCTATCGTCGCGGTAACAGCTACGCAGGTGAGGCATGTGCCGCGAATACCCGTCTTCCCTTTGGTCACCCCGAGGCATTCATTGAAGCATTTGCCAATGTCTACCTCGCTGCCGCCGAGGCTATCAGTGATGAGGTAGAGGGTAAGTTTCCGCGCGAAGAAGGCTATGACTTCCCTGACATCAACGATGGTCTAACTGGGATGGCATTCATTGAGGCCGCCGTCGAAAGCTCAAACAACAACTCGGCTTGGACGAAGCTTGGTTAAACACCAGCAGCATTCAACTCACCAAGAATATCCCGACCGGATACCAGCCCTAACATTTCAAGCTCGGCAGCTAACACCTGCCGGGCTTTTTTTCCACCTTCGTCTAACCGGCCACAATGCGTGCACGACCCAAACCCAGGGTAAGCATCTATTTTCTGCGGATCATTCTCCGGACTGACCAGGGTAAGAACAGGTCGTGATCGCTCACGGTTCGTAGGCAAAATCACCAGTGGATGAATCCAGCACGTCAGCGGCTTATCAAACCACGGTTGCCGACCCTGCTCCACCGATAGCATCTGTATTCTGCACCGACCCTCATTATCCAGAAACACACAGCGTGTCTTTGGGAAATGCTCTGGGTAATCCTCGGCCAGCTCACTGGGTTCGGCATCACGGATCGCCGTCTTCAGTGATTTGCCTCTGCCAGAATCAATAATGGGCTCAGCTGGCAGTTCCAACGCCAGGTCAGGGTTCTCAAGAATCAGGTTTTTTAAGCCGTCGGCCTCTTCCTGAGACAGGTAAACACCATCGTGACAGCACGTGGCGCGACATCGCGATAGCTCACAGGGTCGGATTTTCTGCTCGAATGCCTGGTGATCAATTACCGCCTCACGCAGCTGATCACGCAGCACCTGCGCCGTTTTCATGTATACTGTCGGCTGACTCACGGGTATGAAAAAACCACAGACTCACGCTATTTTCCAAGTTATTCACACATTTTCACACTTGCTCTCATTGACCTCGTCACAGGTTCCCCTACAACAAGGGCGATCATGGCAAGCGAACCCTCCAAAAAACCCGAAAACAGCTCAGACTCAAAAAAAGGACCTCGCTTGCAGAAGGGCCCGGTAACCGACCACGAGTCGGCTGAACGCGCCCTACCCCACGCGATTGGGCCGGAGAAGAGCATTTTGTCGTCGATGTTTCAAGATCCACAGGAATACATCGCTCAGGCAATCGAGGGCAAACTCACCGAGGAGCACTTTTACCATCCGGCACACGGTCAAATTTTCAGTGTGCTCATTGAGCTGTTTGAAAAAAGCAAACCGGTCGAGTTGATTTCTTTTTCTGAGCTGCTCAAGGATCGCGGAATGCTAGAAAACGTCGGTGGCCCCTCGGCCATCACAGAGATCTATACCTACACGCCCACTCACGCGCACTTTGAGCACCACTTAGACATCGTTAAGGACAAGTACGTCCTGCGCTCGGTGATTAAGCACTGCACGGAAGCCATTACACGTGCTTACGAAGACCAAGAAGAAGTCGAAGCCTTGTTAGACAACGTCGAGTCTCAGGTGCTCGCCATTCGTGAAGGTGCTGAGAAACAGAAGGAGGAAAACATTTCCGATCACATGAAGCAGGTGATCGAGCACTTCGAGGAATTCATTTCCCGTAAGGGCGAGAGCCGTGGAATTCAGACCGGCTACCCTGATCTCGACAAGATGAGCAACGGCCTGAAACCCGGTGAAATGTTCATCATCGCTGCCCGACCCTCAATGGGTAAGACCTCTTACGCCATGAACTTGGTTGAGCATTTCTGTCTCGATCAGAATTTGCCCTCGATGGTATTCTCACTGGAGATGAGCGCCTTCCAGCTCGTCGAACGACTTCTCTACGCTCGTGCGCGATTCGACAAGTCGAAGATCATGAAGGGCTTCGATCCAGTGAAGCAGGATTTGCTCAACATCAAGAAAGCCTCCGAGGACATCAAGAACTGTAAGCTGTTCATCGACGACACCGCAGGAATCTCAATCAACGAACTCCGAGCCAAAGCCCGACGCAAAAAAAAGGAGGAGGACATTCAGGTCATTGCCATCGACTACCTTCAGCTGATGCGGTCAAACTCCAAGCAGGCGCAGAACTCTCGTGAACGCGAGGTCGCCGAAATTTCCGCCGGACTCAAGGGGCTCGCCAAGGAACTCAATATCCCCATCATCGTGCTTGCTCAGCTTAACCGTGGACCGGAAAGCCGAGTAGGAGCCAGTGGTGGTGGCGGTAAACCACGCATGTCCGATCTCCGTGAATCCGGCTCGATCGAGCAGGACGCGGATATGGTGGGACTGCTCTACCGCTCTGCCTACTATGCCGATAATCAGGAAGACCGCGATGAGGAGGACGGCAAGGCAGAGCTAGTCATCGCTAAGAACCGGAACGGTCCCACAGGCAGCGTTCCACTTTCCTTCATCAAAGAGATCATGCGCTTCGAATCACGTGCGTGGGGTGATGATGAGCATGAGTAAGATCAAGCGGCACTCGCATAAACTGCATCAGTGAGTGAAAACTTGAACACGTAAGCCACGTATTCTGGTGGATTGAGAGCTCGCCGTCATAAGGGGTTATCCGGAATCTTTTCACGCTGGACGTGGCAGTCACTTGCCGCGTCGTTGGTGCTGGGTGTCATCATCGGCTGGTGGATCATACCTCCATCATCTGAAGCCGGAGAAAAGTCAGCCGCTTTAAAAACCGATGCTTTGGTTCCGATAGCATCTGAGGAGGAGCTTATGCAGGTGTACGAGCAAGACATCCATCCGATGCTTGAGCAATACTGCTATGAGTGCCACATGGATGGCAGCGACAAAGGAGGACTTGATCTCGATGCCTATCCTGATCTTGCCAGCATGAGAAAAGACCCAAAAATCTGGGAACACATTCTAGCCCGTGTCGACTACCACCTCATGCCTCCACCAGAGGAAAAGCAACCCGCCAAAGAGGACCGCAACAAGCTCATCACATGGATCAATAACGCCATATTTCCGGTCGACCCCAATAATCCAGAACCTGGCCACGTCGTCATCCGCAGGCTCAACCAGATTGAATACCAAAACACGATCCGTGATTTGTTAGGTGTTGAAATCGACACTTCAAATATTTTACCACCAGACGATTCAGGTTACGGATTTGATAACATTGGTAGCGTGCTGAGTATTTCCCCCGCACATGTCGACAAGTATTTACAAGCTGCCGAAGCGTCTCTCGACAAAGCCGTAGTCATCGGCCCAGTACGCCCAAAGACAACTAATCTGAAGCCCACCAAATTCTACGGAGGGGGCAGTAGAGGCCCAGAGGGCATCTATTTCACAACCACTGATATGGCGAGCACCACAAGAAACATTGATCACAGCGGTGAGTATCTAATGCATGTCACAGCCTCCGCACAGCAAGCTGGCAGTGAGGCAGCGAAACTTGATTTTCATCTTGGCAGAAAAACTATCAGCACACATCAGGTAGAAAATAACTACCGAAACCCCAAACGCTATACCACACGTATCAAGCTAAAATCTGGCCGTCAACGTATCGGCGTTGGGTTCCCTAATGATTATTACGATCCAAAAAACAAGAATGGAAGGCGTGACAGGAACCTCCTCATCCACAGCGTGCAACTTGAGGGTCCTCTAAATGTCAAACTCGAGAAGCCGGAACTCCATCGCCGGATTTTCATTCCCAGGAACAAAGGAGCCAACGATACAGAATACACGCGATCAGTACTGGAGCGGTTTGCCCAGCGCGCATTCAGGCGCCCTGTTAGCAATACAGAAATTGAGCGCTATCTATCGCTCGTCCAGCGAATGACTTCGGCGAATCAATCACTTGAAAAAGGCATCTACACAGCGCTTCAAGCGATTTTGGTATCACCATCATTTCTTTACATTGCACCGCCAGAAAATCCGGAGAAATCTGGCAATGACTCCCCTTCCCTCATTTCTGAGTATGCCCTCGCCAGTCGACTTTCCTATTTCCTATGGAGTACCATGCCGGACGAGAGGCTTCTTCAGCTGGCAGAAGACGGTCAATTACGCGACAAGCTCAATGAAGAAGTGATCCGCATGTTAGAGGATGACCGAGCCAAAGAAATGATACGTCATTTCTCAGGTCAATGGCTACAGCTCCGTGACTTGCACGTGGTTACTCCAGCAAAAAAGAGGTTTCCAAGCTTCGATAGCCAGCTCGCTAATGACATGCGCACGGAGACCGAAATGTTTACTGACTACATCCTGCGTGGCAACCGCAGCCTACTAGATTTCCTAACTGCTGACTACACCTTCGTAAATGATCGCCTCGCCCACCACTACGTCATGATTGGCGTGAAGGGTAATGAATTCCGGAAAGTCAGCTTAGCTGGAACCAAACGCCGCGGACTTCTCACCCACGCCTCGCTGCTTACTATCACCTCCCAGCCGACGCGAACTTCTCCCGTGCTGCGTGGCAAATTTGTGCTGGAAAACATCCTCGATATTACACCACCACCACCGCCGCCTGACTTACCACAGCTTGATGATCCCAAACAACATGGCAAGCGCATGACCCTGCGTGAGCAGCTCGCTCTGCACCGCAAGAAAACCGCCTGTGCGGGATGTCATAACCTCATGGACCCCGTTGGGCTGGCATTCGAGCACTTCGATGCCATCGGCAGATTCCGCGAGTTTGACAATGGTCGCGCCATCGATGCCTCAGGCCAGCTTGTCACCGGCGAGAAGCTCGAAAATGCTGAGTCACTGCGACAAATCATTGCCGGTCAGAAGTATGACGAATTTGTCCGCTGCCTCACCGTCAAGATGCTGACCTACGCTCTGGGTAGAGGTGTCGACCGAACCGACCGGGTAAGTGTGGATAAAATCCTTCGCGATCTGAAGAAAAACGATTATCATTCACGTAACCTAATTATCGGCATCGTGAACAGCGTGCCTTTTCAATATCGTGGACAGAACTAGTTCACTCTTCAATTTTTATCATTCACTCTTCTAAACATGGAACGCAGGACATTTCTCAAAGGACTTGGAGCTACCGTTCTCCTTCCCCAGCTGGAGTCGCTAAGCGCCGCCACCGCACAGGCATCATCCTCCCCGCTTCGGATGGCATTTGTTTACGCACCTAATGGTGTGAACTTGAAAAAGTGGCGACCGCAGGGACTTGGAAAAAACTACCAGCTAGGCACTAGCTTGAAGCCACTCGCGGGTCTGCGCGACAGCTTTCAAATCATCGGTGGCCTTGATCTCGACAAAGCCAAAGCAAATGGCGATGGAGCAGGTGATCATGCGCGTGCCAATGCTTCATTTCTCACTGGCTGCCAGGCGCGGAAGACTGCCGGGGCAGACATCCACGTGGGCGTCTCTGTCGATCAGCTGGCCGCCCAGCAAATTGGCCACCTCACCCGTATTCCATCGCTTGAGCTAAGCACCGATCCACCGCGCAGTTCCGGCAGATGCGATTCCGGATACTCCTGTGCCTATCAGTATAATCTCTCATGGCGTAGCGCCAGCACACCAATGCCCGCCGAACGGAATCCGCGGCTAGTTTTTGAAAAGCTTTTCGGCTCTGGCGATACCAAGGAGGACGCCGAGCGTCGTGCCCGCCACAAGAGCGTGCTCGATTTTGTCATGGAAGACGCCAAGCGCATGCAGAAAAACGTCAGTTCCACCGACCGTGCCAAACTGGAGGAATATATGACATCCGTGCGTGAGGTCGAACAAAGGATCGGTCGCCACGAGAATTTCCAAGACAAGCTCCCCACTCAGAAAAAACCCGACGGTATCCCGCGTAGTTACCGTGAACACATCAGGCTGATGTATGACCTCATGGTGCTTGCCTTCCGCACGGATTCCACGCGGATTAGCACTTTCATGCTCGCCCACGATGGCTCAAACAGATCATTTCCAGATATCGGCGTCTCCGGCGGACACCACTCGCTTTCCCACCATAAGGGCAATGCCGAGAAACTGGAAACTATCGCCAAAATCGACGAATTCTATATCGCCGAATACGCGCGCTTTCTGACCAACCTGAAAAACACACCAGACGGCTCAAACGGCAGTCTGCTTGATAATACAATGATCGCCTACGGCTCCGGTATCGGCGACGGCAATAAGCACAACCACGACGATCTCCCGCTCATCCTCGCAGGCAGTGGCGCCGGAACCCTGACGCCAGGCCGCCACACCCGTGCCAAAGAAGGAACACCCCTCACCAACCTCTACCTAGCCATGCTCGATCGTATGAACGTCAAGGCTCGCAGAGTGGGTGATTCGACAGGTGTTCTGGGGGATGTATAAGGATGTATATTACAAGCCAGGCCACGTAAGCTGGTAGTAATCCATGACTTCCGTCCAGCGATAAAAATACTGACGTCGATTGTAAATTATGCGCATTTTGATCAGTGGAGGACCTGGAGCAGGATGTACATCGACTGCCGAGTTCCTCGGAAACAGGCTGGATCTTCCCGTGTTCGATTCTGATGTATTTTATCACAAGCCAACCAACCCGCCTTTTCAAGAGCAGCATTCACCCGATGAAAGAAAAAGACTGCTCACCGCAGCGTTGAGTTCGAAATCGAATTGGATCATCAGCGGATCGATCGCGACTTGGGATATTGATCTGCCGCCTATCGCATTCGGCATATTCATCGATCTGCCCTCTAAGGAGCGACTTGGTCGACTCGCCATCAGAGAGCGTGAGCGATTTGGCAAAAGAATCGACCAGGGTGGCGATCTGCACGAGGAACATGAGCATTTTATGCTCTGGGCTTCGGGCTATGAAAACAGGTCAGGATTTGGGCGAAATAGAGACACAGATAGAGAATTTTTGGTTCAAAAATGCGATCAATTGATGGAGATTACCCAGCCCCTGAGTTTTGAATCCATCAGCTCTCAAATCCTCCATTTTCTGAAAACTGCAAAAACATAGCACCACCGCTCAGTCCCAGCTATGCCGACAATGAACATGAAAAAATGGCAGCGCACTACTCTCATGGTGAGTGTCGTGATTGGTGTCCTCGCCGCTGCGGGATGGGGATACTATCGCTACACCTATCCCTATGGCTCGAGCCACAGATGCAGCAAGGCACTCGCAAGCCAGATTCTCAACTATGCAGACAATCATGGTGGGCGCTTCCCTTCCTCTGAGCAACCAGACGCACTGGGTCTCTCTGCCATAATCGACGATAATCCATTCACTTTGGAACTCATCGTAGGAAAAGCGGGCGATCTCGAAAAAGCCAAGGAATTCCACCAGAAACATGGCTATTTGAAACCTGAGCACAGCTCATGGCATTACGTTTCCGGACTCACCACAGCGGATACTGACAAGGCCATCCTGTGGGATAAAATCCCCTTAGGGCATAGTGGCGAGAGAACCAACCGTAATACAAGAGAAGTGATCATGGTTAATGGTGCGGTCAAAGCGATACCAGAGAGTGAGTGGGACGACTTCCTTAAAGCACAAAAGCCTGACCAATAAGACTGATATTAATTTATATTTTTATAGTAAATATGATCATAATCCTTTTACAATGAGTGAAATTTAATTGTTTTTACTTAAAATAACTAATCGATAGTTTGCCACTGCGCAATGAACTCTCGGGCTGTGAATGGATTGTTAATAAGTGTCGATTTTTTGTGAGTATCTTGTGAGTAGTTTGCGAATAACTTATCCACATCGAGTCCTTTTTTACGCAAAATACGGAATCTTCCAGGGCGTGCTGAATCGGTCTTTTTGTGCAGCTCAAGAGCCACTCGCCCCATCGTCATGCGGGCATTGAGCTCGACCACAGGACGCAGCCCGAGCGAGCCGTCGGCGTGGCAAAAGACAAAGGCATCGATTCCGATCGGCCCGAGATAATTTGGTAGTAATTCCCGTAACGCCTGAGGTAATTTTTCGCGATAAAAAGATGTCATTTCAGCTTCACGAAAAAGAAACTCGGCTACCTCTGGAGCGAGACCTGATCCCCACTTTGGGTAAACGGCACTGCCAAGAAAGCGTCCCGATGGATCATTCTCCATGTGTGTCATGCCGATGAGATCGATTCGATCCACTTTTTTCTCATACAGTACCGAGAAATCGTGTACGCGGTCGAGCCAGGGCTCTAGAACCACTCCGCCATGCTTTTCCAGAGTTTCAGACAGCCACTCTATTGGAATGGGCTCCCCTGCCTTGATACGCTTGTGCCCACGTCCAGCACAGGCGTGCGCGGCCTTGAAAAGAAGGCCATCCGAGGAAATCCGGGACAACGCTTCTATTGCTAGCTGCACGGCGTCCATATCCGAACAGAACCGGCTGGATGTCGACAAGGATGTCAAACTCCCTTCGGCCATCTTATTTTCGAGCCGCCACCCAATTTCCTTACTGAAATAGAGTGGCGGCAGAGGCTCCCGCCATTGCCATGGGACGTTACCGGAAACCTGTTTGGCGTGTTTTTCAAACTGAAGTGAGGCATCGGGCGACCATGCCCAGGGACGCATTCCACCGAGCTTTCTCCCAGCCAGTTGGCCGATGCTGACAATTTCCGGCAAATCAAAGCCGCGCTGCTTCAGGTAAGCGAGATGCTCGTTGCCCGGATGCTCGCGTAGCACCGCTATGTCATCCTTCCGACTCCACGCGAGTGTGAGCATCTCAAGATCATTCTCCATCGCCGACTCCATTCTGTTTGGCTGGAATCGATTACCTGTGCGCGACGCTACGACGTGGGATTCAGCGTTCGGATTAAACCAATGCACCACCGGCGTCCTGCCGCGCGACTGCTCACAGACCTCAAGGTGGCTGATAAAATCGTCGTCCAGCCCAGCGAGTCGGCGCCCCCCGGCGTTAAACGGCGCCATGCCCTTCGCCTTCGCCGGCGCGAGCGGAAAAGTCAGGCTTGTCTTGAACGCATGCCAATCGGTTTCACCCTCCTGTTTCCATTTCCTGAACCACTTTACTCCGTGTCCCACGTGACCAATTTCATCGAGATAGATTTTCTCCAGCACTGCGGCCGTCCCCGTATCGCCCACCTGCCGGAAGAGCGTGGCGTAGTGCTTGGAAAAATCGAGATTCGCCTGCTCGAACGTCAGATTGAGCCGAGTCACAAAATCCATCGGCGTCTCCATCGGTGAGACAAGTTTCCAGAAATAATCATTCAGTGGTAAATCACCAAACTCGATGCCACAGTCCTTCATCCTGCGCAAATACATGCGGGTGTGCATCTGCTCCTCGCGCATCGCCTCGTAAACGCCCCGACGGTATTCCTTTGGAGCATTGGGGAAGCGCAGCAGAACCAAAGCCATCAGCTCGGCTGCAAGCAGCTCATGGTTGGCGAGAAAATGCAGCATCTTACCGCGTTCGTGATCGTCATCGAGCTTGTTCACGCCGGGAAAACTGGCACGAACCCCCTTAGCGGACATCGTCAGATAATCGGGTCGTCCTGGAGCATCGGGCAGAGCGATGGCGGCCCCCGGTGAATCGTCCCCCACCCCTTGCTGCCATTCCGGTGGAAGCTCGAGTTTTTCCTCCAATGATTGCGCAAAAAATATTCGCTCAGCCGCCTCGCGCATTTCCATGGATTGAGAAGTAAAACGCAGGAAGGAAGAAGCAAGGCAATAGAGACTCCAGCATCAAAATGATGGTAATTTAAACTTTGATTCAGGCATTCCTAACAATATATTGAAATCCGGCTGCTGTCCTCCTTGCGCTGTTTTGAATTGCTAGTCATAAATCATTAAGTCATGAAATCTCTATCCATACTGCTGAGTAATTTTTCCATCATTCTCTATCTGTTGCTCCCCAATGCTGCTAGTGCTCAGGAGATCATCGTGATCAATGGTAAAAAAGCCTCCGCATCTGGCCTGATGGCAAAAGTTAAGGTGTCCAAGAAAAACAACCACTCGGTGAAGGCTCAGAATTTCCTTTTAAACAGCAAGCTCTCCGTCCGAAAGTCGTTCAAATCCGTTCCAGGTTTACTCAATATCCGGCCAGCCAAAACCGAGAAAAACCAGGGTGAGAAAAGGCTGAAATTCACCAAGCAGGAGCTCATTAAAATGATGAAAAAGCTGCGCAACAGCGGGCACTTCGAATATGTCGAGCCAGACTGGATTCTCAGTGTGAAGCAAGCACCCACTGATACGGCTTATACTGACGGCACCCTCTGGGGACTCAAAAACACGGGACAGGATTCAGGCACAGCGAGTATCGACGTGAATGCGGAGCCGGCGTGGGCGATTACCACTGGCAGCCCAAATATCGTTGTCGGCGTTGTGGATACGGGTATCCGTTACACCCACCAGGATTTAAGTGGCAACATGTGGGTAAACCCAAATGAGATTGCTGGGAATGGCATTGATGACGATAATAATGGCTACATCGATGATATCTACGGTATCAATGCGATCGCAAACGATGGCGACCCTATGGATGATAATGACCATGGCAGCCACTGCGCTGGAACCATCGCTGCATCAGCAAATGATGCAGGCAGGCTTGTCGGGGTAGCATACGGGGTGAAGCTCATGGCTTTAAAATTTCTCGACTCTACCGGTAGCGGCGCAACTTCGGATGCCATAGAATGCATTGATTACGCCATTGCCCAGGGAGTCGATGTCCTAAGTAACAGCTGGGGTGGTGGTGGTGCAAGCAACGCGATGCTCAACGCCATCGAGCAGGCTAACGCTGCGGGCGTCCTATTCATCGCAGCCGCTGGCAATGAAGCCTCTAACACAGACAACGGAGATCATTTCCCATCGAACTATGATGTGGGAAACGTCATCTCCGTGGCTGCGATTGACCGGAATGGCAACCTTGCCAATTTTTCCAATTACGGCCTGACCACTGTCGATATTGCCGCACCGGGTGTTGAGATTCTCTCCGCTACATCTACTTCCGATGGCTCCTACGCCAGCTTCCAGGGCACCAGCATGGCTACCCCTCACGTGGCGGGCGTTGCTGCGCTGGTGCTCAGCCGTTTCCCTAACGCCAGCATTGCAGAGCAGAAAAACCGCATACTCTCGACCGCGGCACCACTGGCATCACTCGCGGGCAAGACCGTCACGGGAGGCATGGTCGATGCTCTGGCAGCCCTGACAGTGACTGAGGATGGCACGCTTGAAGCCACAGCCAGTACTAAACCCACCCCACTAATCGTCGAGGAGTCTGCGACCTTCTTTATCAACGTCAACGACTTGGTCCCCATCTCAGGAGCTACAGTCACGGGTAGCATCAACAGCGGGAGTACCATAGTATTTCTCGACGATGGAATCGCGCCTGATGCCATCGCCAATGACGGAGTTTATTCAGCTACTGCTTCTGTTCCGCCAGCTGTTACGACCGTCACCTTATCTGCAAACGCATCAAAAACGGGTAAGACATCTTTTTCCGGGAACTTTGATTTCGCTGTCGTGACTCCACCGCCAAATGATGACTTTGCAAACCGCTCACTACTCGCCAATGGCACAGTGCAAACGACGGGGAGCAACATTTCTGCTACTCTTGAAAACGGGGAAAAGATCAACCCAGCCAGCGCGGGAAACAGCACCGTGTGGTGGGAATACACTGCCCCATTCTCGGCTAATCTGACAATATCAACAGCTGGCAGTGATTTTGACACAACTCTCGCCATCTATACGGGCACCGCTTCACTTGCGGACATGACACTCGTCGATTCCAATGACGATGCTTCAGATTTAACGAGTTCTGTTCAGTTTTCGGCGATTTCTGGAAACAAATACTACATTCAGGTTTCCGGATATGGTGCCGCTGAGGGTAATATTATTCTTAACTATATGGATCCGGGATCCGCTGCTGGCGCTCCTGTCATCACCTCCCAGCCAAAGTCCCGGACAGTCTTGCTGAATGAGCCAATGGTGCTGGAAGTCACCGCCGTGAGCGAGCACAACCTGACCTACCAGTGGTATAAGGAAATGACAGCCATCACAGGTGCGACCACGGATTCCTACGAGGTAGCTAGCACCACACTGGCTGACGCAGGCAGCTATTACGTCATCATCACTGATACGAATGCCCTCTCCACCACAAGCCAAACTGCGGTCATCTCGGTGAACCCGACTGCCATTCGCCCGGTGAATGACAACTTCGCAGAGGCATCATTGTTAGATGGAGAATCAGGCCGGACTACAGGGACAAATACTCTAGCTACTGAAGAATCGGACGAGCCCGATCATGCAGGTAACACAACAGAAAGTGCTTCCGTTTGGTATGTTTGGACAGCACCACAGGCGGGAGGTTTTAAATTCGATACATCAGGAAGTGGCTTCGACACCGTGATGGCTATCTACTCTGGCACTGATCTCGCAAGCCTGGTGGAACTGGACTCAAATGATGACGCCTCCGGATTACAGAGTGAAGTCAGCGTGAATGCTCTTGCTGGAGAGACCTACTACATCGCAGTGGACGGATTCGATAGCGAACAAGGGCAGATCACTCTCAACTGGTCTCCATTCACCCCATCTACCCCCGGAGCTAATGACGACTTTGTAAACGCTCAGGAATTCGTCGGCAGCTCAGATCAATCGGACTCTTTCAATAATGATGCAGCTACGGAAGAAACCAATGAGCCTGAACATGCTGGCGTTGGCGGCACTGGCATCAATAACAACTCTCTGTGGTGGAAGTGGACTGCCCCCTCATCGGGAAGCGTAACAATCAGCACAGCGGGCAGCTCCTATGACACCGTCCTAGCGGCATATTCGGGAAACATCGTGAGCGCACTAACAGAACTGGGTTCGAACGATGATTTTTCTAACTTACAGAGCCAAGTCACACTTTCGACTGTCGCTAACCAGACGTATTACTTTGCGGTGGATGGCTATGGAGGTAGCACTGGAGATACCACAGTGACGCTTAACTTTACGCCCAATGATTTCCTCGAATGGATCGCGCACTACTACACTGGCGCAAATACCAATCCAAGGGCTGACCCAGAAACTGATGGGGTTTCAAATTTAGTAACTTACGCGCTCGGGCTTAAGCCAGGTGGAGCAGGTATCGATAACTTCGGGGAGGATAGATTGCCTGTCTATCATTCTATCAATACTACAACTGGCGGCATTAGCTTCACTATACCTCAAACTCCCCCGTCAGATGTGACTTATCGTATTTTAGAAAGCACAGACCTCGTTGGCTGGAACCCCATTGCAACAAAAGCAGGAGCATCTCCTTGGGTTTTAGAATCTGGCGTAACGAGTAATGAGGAGCAAAATCAGTCAGGGGCTATAAAAACAACTATCAGCTCGTCGCTACCATTCGCTAGTTCTCCCTTTTCCTACCTGCGTCTTGAGGTATCATATTGATCCCAATGGACTTAGCTGAACCCAATGACTACCATGAAAAAAATTATCATCTACCTCTCCCTATTCGCGATTTTCATGAGTTGGTCGCCAACTCTTTTCGCAGCAGACCCCATCGAAGGTGAATGGCTTAAGGAAGACAAAACCGCACGAATCAAACTCAAGATCACTCGCAAGAACCAACTCATGGGAATGATTTCACACGTCAAAGATCCGAAACGCACCCACGACACAAATAATCCCGACGCCTCCAAGCGAAGCCGTAAACTTATAGGGCTCGTGATCCTGCGCGGTTTTGAGAAAAAAGGCGACAAGTGGATCGGCGGCACCGTTTATGACTCGGCAAGCGGTAAGACCTACAAAGGCAAAATCTGGATGGAGGGCGGCAAGCTGATGATGCGTGGCTACGTCGGCGTGTCTCTGATCGGCCGAACCGCTGAGTGGACACGGCATAAGTGAGACCTAGCAACAAATCGCTCGCATTCGCTGGTGTGATTCGTTAGCACATCTGCATGGCAAGTGATTACGATTTTGACCGCGTGATTCCGCGGCGCGGCTCTGGTAGCATTAAGTGGGATCGTTTCCCTGAGCTGGATCCGTTTTGGGTG
>JBGCEU010000208.1:0-13025 GCA_045106535.1 Akkermansiaceae bacterium
CTCGAAGAAGCGTTGGTTGCATTCAAGGGCATCGTCATCGCGGTCAGCCACGATCGATACTTTTTAAATCGTGTGTGCACCGACATCCTCGCTTTTGAAGGACATGGAGTAGTCGATTACCAAGTAGGCAACTACGATTACTACCTCGAGAAAAAAGCCGCCCGCGCGGCAACCCAAACCGTTTACAAATCCGCACCTGCCAAAAAGAAAACCGCGCGTAAGGAACGCCCACGAAAGCTCAAATGGGCAGAGGCTAAAGAGTTAGAAACTATCGAAGAGGACATCCTCAAAGCCGAGGAAAACGTCACTCGCCTCGAGATCATCTTCAATGCACCAGATTTCTACGATAAACACGGCGACAACTGGCAGGAACTCGAGGCTGAGCTCAAGGAAGCCAAAGAAAAAGTCCCGCAACTCTATAACCGATGGGAGGAGCTGGAGGCTATCAATAATGGCGCAAAAAACCCCTAAGTGGCGCAATATTGGCTTATTGTGCCATTTTACACTTGAAACGGCTGAAAAATACGCCATATTTGTGGCGCGATGTCTAGAAATGTGCCAGAAAAAGAAATCACTGAGCTACTCGTAACTATCGGGAATTACCCCGATGGTGCCGCGATAGGTCAGCTGGTAAAGCAGATTGATGTCCCCCGCCGCACCCTTCAGCGGTGGGTGCAACTGCTTGTTGAGAGAAAGCAACTGGAAGTAATCGGCGCTGGGCGTGGTCGGCGTTATCGTGCCACTGTATCTGATTCGTCGCCTCCTGTTCATCGTGCGCCGGAAATAAACTCTGAGTTGCAACCCATGCCCTATCAGGGAGCTCTGCTGCGGGAGGGCACGCGTTCATATGAAAATCGCAGCACTTCAAAAGAAAATCTTATCCAGATTTCCGAAGGCGCTGAAGATATCAAAGACTACCTGTCCAAGCCATTTCACCTAAGAAAAGCAGTCGGTTACAAAGCTGATTTTCTGGAAGCCTATATTCCTAACAAAACGTTTTATCTGACGGATGAGCAGATGGATGAACTGATGGAAAAGGGCAAGGGAAGCGGCGCGGATCATCCTGCTGGCACTTACCTGAGGCAGGTCTTTGACCGTGTACTGATTGACCTATCTTGGAACTCCAGCAGATTAGAGGGAAATACCTATTCACTTCTGGAAACAGAGCGTCTGTTAGCGGGTGGAGATGATGAAACGGGCAAAAGCGCGCGTGACCGCCTGATGATTCTCAATCACAAGGCTGCCATTGAGATTTTGGCAGACCAGGCGGACATCATTGGCTTCAACCGCTACACATTATTGAACCTCCATGCAGCACTGGCGGAGAACCTGTTGCCCGACGAGGATATGTGTGGCCGCATCCGTGACTCGCGCGTCGGGATTTCGGGTTCAGTTTACCACCCTTTGAATGTGCCGCAGCAGATCGAGCAGATGTTTGACCTGTTTCTGGAAAAGGCAGAGGCTATTGAGAATCCGTTTGAGCAAGCGTTCTTTTCCATGGTTCATCTACCGTATTTACAGCCATTTGAGGATGTGAACAAACGCACATCACGTCTGGCGGCGAACATCCCCATGGTGAAAAAAAACCTCAGCCCACTTTCCTTTGTGGGGGTGCCTCATGCTGACTACGTGCGTGGTATTCTGGGAGTTTATGAGATGAACCGCATCGAGTATCTCCGGGATGTTTTCTTATGGGCCTACGAGCAATCATGCGCCCATTACGCTTCTGTCTGCCAGGAAATCGGCGATCCAGATCCCTTGAAGTTCCATTACCGTGTGATGATCAAGGAAGCCATTGTCCACGTCGTTCGCCATCACATGGATAAGCTGGAGGCTGCACGCTGGATCGCAGAACAAGCTGGGAAGGAAATCCCTGAAGTAGACCGTGCGCGTTTCGTCGAAGCAGCTGAAAACGGTTTGCGCAAACTACACATCGGCAGCATTGCACGGCATCGCATCCGCCCTGCGGAGTTCCAGGAGTGGCAGAAGACGTGGCGTTAGGACACGCCTTGTGGGGTGATCTCGGCTGTGCTTGTTTAGACAGAATTTTGCAGAATTTTTCCATGCTAACTCATACAAGGGACTATGGGATCATAGCGGAAATTGCTTCGCTATCCTAAAACCAGCTTCTTCATATCATCAGGTAATTCTGGAAAATTCTGTTAATTCTGTCCAGCCGCCGCAGGCATCCTAAATTCCTTGCCAAAAGCTGCCGGATCATCAAGCTTGCGCTGACATGAGAATCATCTCCACCAAGGACGCTGTTTATCAGAAAATCGAGACCTCACTCGACGGACGCAAGGACGATACCGAGCTGGAAGTGCTCGCAGGTATCGACTGTGATGAGGAGGACATGGCGAACCAGCGTGAGCTTGGTGACGAAGATCCGGTTGCCACTATCGAGCTGATCGTCCAGTGGCTTCCCGACACCGGCGAGGGCATTCTCGACTGGTTTCAGGTGCGCGAGTCCGGCATCGATAAAGATCCGCCCGAGGTTGAGCATGGCGGCCCGCTGCTGGCATTCAATTGTGAAGGTAAGGAACCTGACCTTGAGCTACTCATCCACCATGCCGTGACAGAGCTTAACGAATCTGTTAGCTGGGCGGAGTTCGAACTAGAAGAAGACGCCTGATGTCGGAACCGTGGGATCTAATCGTGATTGGCGGCGGTGCCGCTGGTTTTTTTGCAGCTATCACTACAGCTGAGGCAGCTCCCGGAAGCCGAGTCCTGATACTGGAAAAAACGGCGAAGTTACTCGGCAAGGTCAAGATTTCCGGTGGTGGACGTTGTAACGTGACACACCATTGTTTTGTTCCCAAAGACCTCGCGACGCACTACCCTCGTGGAAATAAATCGCTGATTGGCCCGCTCCACCGCTGGGGTGCAGCGGATATCGTGGCATGGTTCAAAGATCACGGTGTGGAGCTAAAAACGGAGTCGGACGGCAGGATGTTTCCGGTCACAGACAGCTCACAAACGATCATCGATTGCCTGACGCAAACCGCTTCAGAATCCGGAGTTAAAATTCGCACATCCACCGGAGTCACTGCCATCACACAAGATCAGGAACTCTTCAGCCTAACATCTGACAAGGAAGATGTATTCTCTACTAAATCGATCTTGTTAGCCACTGGCGGCACACGCTTAGCTGCTGGAGCCAAAATGGCGGAATCACTTGGCCACTCACTGGTGCCGGACGTGCCATCTCTATTTGCTTTCAACATCGACGATCCGCGTATTGACGGGCTACCTGGGATTTCTGTTCCCGACTCCGCAGTTTCCGTGAACGGCATGAAGCTCCACGCCAACGGCCCGTTACTCATCACCCACAACGGGCTCAGCGGCCCCGGCATTCTTAAACTATCCGCTTGGGGAGCACGTGAGCTAAATACCCGTGACTACCGATTCGCCATCACCGTGAACTGGACTCCTAGTCATAACGCCGCCGAAGTCATCTCTAACACCCGTCAATCATGGGGCAAGCGCATGGTGCGTAGTCAGGCCCCGTTTGAAAAATTACCCAAACGGCTCTGGCAGCGACTCTGCGATGCCGCCGGCATCAGTGATGCTTGCACTTGGTCACAGCTTAGTAAAACTCACACCCAGCAACTTGTATCGGAAATCACGCAAGGACAGTTTCAGGTTTCCGGCAAAAGCACGAACAAGGATGAATTTGTCACCTGCGGCGGAGTGCCGCTCAAGGAGGTTAATCTGACGACGATGGAAAGCAAGCTGGTGGCTGGCGTCTACTTTGCGGGCGAAATACTCGATATCGACGGCATCACAGGTGGTTTTAATTTTCAGAATGCGTGGACTAGCGGTCGCCTAGCAGGTCTTGCCATTGCTCATCAGTAGAAAATTTTCCCCTTTTGTGGAATAAGTCATGCAGATAGATTCTCATAATCATGGACGTTGAATCAAAGATTGGAAACGCGTCCTTCAAACTAAACGACACAAATAAAATCATGAAAAAAGTATCCACAGTCATTACGTTCTGCGCAATCGCCGCCCTACCCATAGGAGCCGTCGTCGCAGGAACATTGAGCTCATGCAAATCCGCAGCTAATGAAGTTACTGCAGCAGATGAGGAAGCCAAGACCGTCAATCTGAAGATTACAGGCATGAACTGAGCGGCATCTTGTGCCAAAAAAGTGCGGTCCGCACTTGAAGGAGTCACAGGCGTTTCCAAAGCTGTCGTTACCATGCCCGACAAAGCCGTCGTTACCGCAGGCAAAAATGTCAAAACCGAGGATCTGATCAAGGCCGTTAAAGCAGCAGGCTTCGGTGCATCAGTTAGCTAACTACAGAATAGCTTATACTAACACGCCGCTTCCTCGTGCAGTCGGCGTTTTTTTATGCCTTGCGTGGGAAGATCGCCTCAACAAGATACATAAGAACAATACCGCCGATGATGGTGAACGGTAACGAGGCGACCGTGCCGATGATAGTAACAAAGTCCTTGCCCCTGGTCACTGGGCTTGAAGAAAGCTCGGGAGTCTGATGCACGATGATATTTGTCGGCGGAATGGCGAGCTTGGTTTTCTCAATGTCGTGCTTGATCTGTAACTGGTCGGCGATTCCCTGTGCGGTTTCGTAGTCCTTGCGGGTGATGTTAAAGCCCTGGAAGTCTCTCGCTCGCCGAGCGCTCTGGCCGTGACGGCTATCTCTTTGCTGCTTCAATTTTTTCACACGCCCATCAAGAATCGCTTCTCGATGCCGGAGTGACTTGCGAACATTTTCCACGCGTTTTTTGAGTGCTTTTTCAAATTCCTCTACACGCTCCCGGTGCATCTTGATGTCTGGATGGGCTTCAGCCAAACCAGAGTTTTTCAACTTCTCTATTTCCTGCTTAGCTTCCTCGTATTTTTTGTAGGTTTCCTTGATGGCCGCATCAGGCAGATCTGCCGCCAGCGGCAGGAGGTCACCCTCGTCTGCAGCTAGTAGTTTTTGGATCTGGAACTTCAGCTGATCTCTCTCCCGCTCTGCCTCGTAGAGCTGCTTCTCTAGAAGTTGACGCAATTCAAGTTCTCCTCCAATCACCTCTCCGCCACTTTCTTTTTCGACCCATGTGACCCCCACTTTCTCGGCGATATCCATTAATCGTTTCCGCTGCTCAGCCACTCGGTTTTTTTTGTTTTCAAGCTCCACCTTGATCGCTTTCAGTTGATCTTTTCTAATTTGCAACTCCATAGCATTCCGGCGGTCGCGGTAGGCCTCGTAAACGGCGGTGCAGGCGTCAAGGGCTAGTTCCTTATCCTCGTCTCGATATGAAATTTCGATCAAGTCCGTGCCGCGACGCTGAGTCGTGCGAATTGACTTTCGCATCCGGCTGATGGCATCTTCTTGATCTCCACCAAAGCGGATGAGTAGGTTCTTTTTTTCTAGTGCTATATCGAGGGTGTTTTTTGCGGTAATGATTTCGGACTGTGTGTTGAGAAAGTTGCGACTCATTGGCATGCCTACCGAAGAACCTTTCAACGGATTGACATGAATGACAGGCTTCACCTCAACGAGTGCTGTCGATTCATATAGAGGGCCACGCATGTTCAGCCACCCTGGAATCATAGAAACGACAATAGTCACCAGCACGACGGCGAGTGTGCCCAACCACCACCAGCGGCCTAGGACGCTCGGAAAACCGAACCGGCCTTTTTCAGGAGAGGTGTTTTTTTCTTGGGTCTTTGGAAAAGACGGAGGCCTTGGAACCGGAGGTGACGAGTCGTTGGGCTGGCTCATATTACATGAGACAGCTGACACGAAAGATCGTTCAAGCTTTTACCCAGCCGGACGGCTCGTAGAGCCATCCCTGCCTAGGCGGGGGCTCCTACGGCCTCGCCTGCGAGCGGGTCGTCGTCTTCTCCGGGATCGGTGGAGACGGGTGACTTCTTCACACCTTCATCAGCCTGGTTTCCCGGGATAATTCTATCGGACGGGGGCGTCGGCGGGTCTTTCATCTCACCGTGATCGAGAAGGTCTTCGACTTGTGAAGCATCAAGTGTTTCAAATTCTAACAATGCCTCCGCTAGCAACTTCAGCTTATCGTTATTCCTGATCAGCATGTCCTTAGCGAGTGCGTAAGCATCGTCGATGAGCTTCTTGATTTCCGCATCAATTTGTCGCGCGGTTTCCTCAGAATAAGTTTTGTTAGAACCCATATCACGAGCAACAAAGACTTCTCCACGGTTTTCACCGTATTCGACCATGCCGAGTTCCTCACTCATTCCCCATTCACAAACCATCTTGCGGGCGATATTGGTAGCCATGCGGATATCGCCGACGGCACCGTTCGTGACATTGCCAAAAGTAATTTCCTCAGCAACCCGACCACCCATAGCGACAACAAGCTGATCGACTAACTCCTTTTGACGGTAAGTAAACTTATCTTCCGTGGGCAGGAACATGGTAGAACCAAGCGATGGGCCACGCGGAATAATGGTCACCTTATGCAGAGGATCGGTGTGCTCTAACATGACGTTAAGAATTGCGTGTCCAGCCTCGTGGTATGCGGTGTTTTCCTTCTCCTTTTCACTGAGTGCCATACTGCGGCGCTCACGTCCCCAGCGGACTTTGTCGCGTGCTTCCTCCATCTCAGCTATGGTAACAGCATTAAGATTTTTCCGTGCAGCGAGCAAGGCAGCTTCATTGATGAGGTTCGCTAGCTCAGCACCTGAAAATCCGGGAGTTCCCCGAGCAATAATGTTCAGATCCGTATCGGGATCCATTTTGATTTTCTTGGCATGAACACCCAGGATTTGCTCTCGCCCGTTAACGTCTGGCAGGCCGACAGTTACCTGGCGATCGAATCGACCAGGGCGCAGCAGTGCTGGATCAAGAACGTCAGGCCTGTTCGTAGCCGCAATGATAATGACACCGGTGCGGGTGTCGAATCCATCCATCTCTACGAGTAAGGCGTTGAGTGTTTGCTCACGCTCATCATGACCACCACCCATACCGTGACCACGGTGGCGACCAACGGCATCAATTTCATCGATGAAAATCAGGCAAGGCGAATTTTTCTGCCCTTGCTCAAACATATCGCGCACGCGGCTGGCTCCGACACCGACAAACATTTCCACGAAGTCCGAGCCGGAGATGGAAAAGAAAGGCACATCCGCCTCACCTGCGATCGCGCGAGCGAGGAGTGTCTTACCCGTTCCGGGAGGGCCTACCATGAGTAAGCCCTTGGGCAGATTACCGCCAAGCTTTTGGAATTTTTTAGGATCTCGTAGGTAATCAACGACCTCGACAAGTTCCTCTTTAGCTTCCTGAATTCCGGCAACGTCTTTAAACGTCACTTTGTTGTTATCCATGGTTAGCAAACGCGCCTTGGATTTACCAAAGCTCATCGCACCGCGACCTGCCGATTTCATCTGATGGCGGAAAAGGAAGAAGATCACCAGAATGATGAGCATGATCGGCAGTAGCTGCACGAGCAAGAAACGCATGGTTCCAGACTCTTGCTTGTATGGGGCGATCGTGTTGATGAACTGGCGCTCTGCTTCTGGAACCTCAAAGAGGTTAAGATCGATTTCAAATTTCGCGAGATCATCAGGATTCTCAATCACACTAATCACAGGAAATACGTATCGTTTGCCGATAATATATTTGTCGTCCGAGCCGTTTAGGGAGACAATTTCGAAAGCATTATTCGGGTCGTCCTTAATCACAGCCCGGCGAGCCAGCATACGGCGAAGGTCTGTCAGCGTGAGCAACTCGCGATCACTGACATCCGGCATTTCTGACACGATTCTGAGAGGAATCGAGTGGCGAGACTGGATAGCCTTCAACTCATCTTCGTGAAGCTGGGTATTGATCGGAATGCGAAACTCTTCCTGCTCGGCCTTATCCTTGTCTGCATCCCATGGATCTTTCTTGGAATAAAAACCCGTAATTTTGGGAACTGCATTGGACTCACCGCTTTTCTTAAGCTTGTGCTCCTCACTGGGAATGCCTTCACCTTTTTTCGGCAAATCCTGCTCATCGATGATTTTTCCAGAATCGACCCAATCACGGAACTCATTGTAAGTCAGTCGTTTTGGCTTACCATAGCCACCCGCTGTCCAGGCAAAGTAGAGAATACCTAAAGCGATCGTCATTAGAATGATCACACGCCAGTTGAGGCCTCCACCGCCTTTCGATTCAGGGCCTTGGCCTCCAGAATTTTTGGAGCCTTTTGGTGATGACGGAGGTTCGGGTGGTTGCTGATTAGCCATAATGTTTCAGTGTCGTGATTCCATCCTGAGACGGGTCGCGGGAGAAGCTAGCCCTTCTTTGGAAAAAGAAAATGCTTAATTCGTGGAAAACAGGCAGTATTCCCGCTCAGAATGTGGTTTCTCAGGATGCTTGCGCTCGCTCGATTTCCCAGTAACATAAGCGTGTGGCAGCGGTAACTGACGACCAAAGAGAGAACAAACGCCCGATGCTCGGATGGTTGGAAAATGTTCCCCTCATCCGTAGATTGATGCCCGCAGCCCCGAAAGGCATGGAGCGCGCCGGTGAATTGGTTGATATTTTCGCCTCATTCGTGGCTCTCGACAATCGGGTAGACCGCGCCGAAGCCGAGATCGCGCTTGATCTTCTGCGGCATGCGTTTCCTGAGGCCGATCACTCCTGGTTAGCACGCCGCCTTCATCGGGCACTCGATAATCCAAAGCCACCAGAGCAAGTTGCCGAAAGACTTCGTGAGACACTTGATGATGATGAGCGGACATCACTAGGTCTGCAGTTGTTCCTTCTGGTAGGAGCTTCGGGATCATTTTTCCGCGGTAGTAAAGCATTCAATGAGGTGATGCGCAATCTGCACGCTCAGGATGCCGGCACGGCGATCATGGAGGAAATGAAGGGTGAACAGCACAGTGTTCCCCTGCCGTTTGATAAAGTCACCTTTGGCTGCGATGAAGAGTCTGACGTCGCCATTCAAAGTCACGATCAGGGGTTCGCTTTTGCGGCATACCGCGCGAAAGATCTCATTGTCATCAGAAACTTTGGCAAAGAGCCGATCTGGATCAGCGGTAGCTCTCTGCAGAGTGGCCAACTGATGCGACTGCGCAAACACCAAAGCATCGCGCTGCCAGACTGGGTTCTAACAGCAGAAGATATTTCCTTTTTTCTTAACTCAGCAAGAACAGGCCATCGACAATCCTTGTATGTGAACGAGGAGGAAAACCAGCTGACAGCCGAGCGGGTCAGATCTCGAAACAGTGTGATACGTCTGGACTTTGGTCTGAATGTGCAAGCCGTGGCGCTGGAGGAGACCACTCTGCAGCTACCCGGTGGCAAGCCCATGGTTCCCGGGGAAATCTATGATCTATCCTTCCACAACAAGTTATTGTTAGAAAATGGTGCCCCAGCCAGTCTAGATGAGCTGCGCAAGCAAGCGATGGCATCAGGAAATAGATTTAAGATGGATGCCGCCGGTGAAAATTGCATCGTTTCAAACGATGCTTCAGCGCTTAAGCGAGGCGATGTCTTGCTTACTCCCGGTCTTGCTCGGCGCGCTGTCCTGCGAATCAGCTACAACGCCCAGACGGCAGAGGGGAAACTTACGGTGGTCGAGGCCGAACGTGTGGTCATGGTGGATGGGCAGCCCATACGCGGCACTTGCAAGCTTGCCGACGGCGCACTGATCCGTCTGAGCCCAAACCAGGCGGTGCGCTGTCGATTCAGCGAGGGACTACTAAACGAAGAGCGCGCAGTGGTCAGAGAGCTACGTGCAGAAAATCTCAATCACAAATTTGGTGCCGACAAAGTCGTCTTAGATAATGTTTCCTTCTCTGTGAAACGCGGTGAGATGCTCTGCATCATGGGACCGAGCGGCTGTGGTAAAAGCACACTGTTAGCACAGCTTGCCAGCCATTTGCGCCCTAAGCGTGGCCACATTAGAATCAACGGCATTTCACTCTATGAGAACCGGACACGCTTGGCTCCATTCATCGCAAGCATGCCGCAAGAAGAGGCTCTCAATCCTCAACTCACAGTTCGAGAACATCTGATCTACGCTTCCACTGTCCGCAAGCCACACCTCTCGTCAGCCGATCACTCAAGACGGGTGGATGCCATTCTTGCAGAGCTGGCACTTCAGCCATTAGCTCGGAGGAGGATAGGATCACCTGGGGAAAAAACTCTCAGCGGCGGCGAGCGTGGGCGTCTGAACTTGGGACTCGATCTGAGTAGCCCGGCAGAGATCTTTCTGTTTGACGAACCGATTTCCGGACTATCATCCAAGGATTCGGAACATGTTTCTGAGAGTCTGCACGCGCTCTCGCGCGACAATATTGTAATTGCGTCGCTACATCGCCCAGGAGCTAAGGTGCTTAGGCTATTCGACAAGGTGCTCATGCTCGACCAAGGCGGGCGGGTCGCATTTTTTGGCACCCCCATGGCGATGGGCAAGTATTTCCAAGAAGCATGTAAGGAATTAAACATCCTGCCTCCTCAGAGAATCAAAGAGCAACAAGCAGGAGCCGATTTCGTTTTTGATGTGTTAGAGACGCCTCTCTATGGTCCGGCGGGCAGAGAAACGGACAGCATAAGACGTTTCCCACCCACATTCTGGCAGGAGCGCTTCGAGGGTAGCCAGCTTGTTGATGACGTGGCGCGGGGCGACCAAGAAGACCAAAACTTAATTGGCGACACTGGAATTGGTGGCGAGAATACAGCCGTCCCCTCACCTGGGCGCAGGCAGCGCTTATCCGAGTGGAATCGCCTACTACGCACTCACTTCTACCGGTCATTATTTTCGAAATTCAGAAACCGGGGAACCATTTACAGTATATTGTTAGAAGCCCCCCTGCTCGCGGCACTGATCGGCACTACCCTTCGGGCATCACCTGACGGCCCGTATGCCTTTTTTAGCGGACTGCACCAGCCGGTCTATATTTTCCTGACTGCCACGATCGGTATGTTTCTTGGGCTCACAAATAGCGCGACGGAAATACTACGTGACTCACCTGTCTTGAGACGCGAGCGCAACTGCCGCTCGGGGGTCTTGCTCTACGTCATTGCTAAATTCGTGGCACTCGCTGTGTTGGCAATTTTACAATGTGGAATTTATACATGGATTGGGCATAGCATGCTGGATATTCACGGCATGTTCCTCATCCACTGGGGATGGATGACCATCATTGCGCTGTGTGGCACAGCCATGGCGATGGTCGTATCCGCAATTGTCACAACTGAGCGCGCGGCATTGAGTTCGGTTCCTCTTCTTCTCGTCCCACAGATCCTGCTAGCTGGAGCGCTCGTCTCGTTTGATGAAATGAACCGCGGGATGTTTGAAGGTGCGGCAGATGGCAGAGCTGCAGGTGCAGAGCCGATTCCCGCACGTATCATGCCGCTGCGGTACGCTTACGAAGGCATGATGGTCAGCCAAGCTACTGAGAATCCATTTGAAGAAAACCGCCGCAAGATCCAGTCCAGAATCGATCCTCTGAAAGAGATCAGCGACAAGAGATGGAAAGGTGACCTTTCCCAAGAACTGACGCCGGAGCAAAGTGAGCGACTGGATATTCTTGCCGAAGCTTTAACTCGCCTGATGGCAGCTGAGGCAGAGAATCACAAAAAGGCCTTCGATCTCGCTGACGACATCATGTGGACCGGCAGGAAAGGCACAATGGATGAGCTGTTAGCGATCAAACCCTACCCCGATGACGAAAGCATCGAGACGCAGCCGCTGCATGAATTTTTTGTCAACACACGCACAGATCTGTTAGTAGGCAAGGCCGACCTCGACCGCATCGACTGGCGGCAAAAAAACAAACGTAGCATTTTCCTCGCCGAGTATAAATACTGGCTAGGCACCGAGACTAAAACAACTCACGCGTGCCTCTGGGTATTAACAGGCTGCATCAGTATCTGCTTGGCTCTGACCACACTGCTACTCATCATGCGCAAGCGGCGAGTGGGGTAGCCTCTACTGCGCAGCTTCAGCCAACTTTGCGACGGCGTCTCGGTAGCTCTGAATCCCATCGGTTTGGCGAATATTAAGAGCTGTGTTGAGCTGCTTCAAGGCATCCGTGTAGCGGGCGGTAGCGACGTGGAGCTTAGCTAACTCGACGGAGGCATTGTATTCATTCCCTTCAACGCGCTGGGCTTGCTGGAAGAGCATTTCAGCCTCCTCGTGGCGTTTTTCAGTGACTCGGTAACGGCCTAACAAGATCAAGGAGTCGGCATCGAGCGGATCGGTCTGGATGAGCTGTTCCAATGTAACTGAACCTGCCTTGGGGTCGTCACCTGATTCAATCTGGATGAGTGCGGTGAGTCGGCGTTGTTTCTGCTCAAGCTTCCCCTTGGCGTCCTCATATGCCTTGTCCGTAGCGGCAGCAAAGTCGCGAGCGAGTTTCCAGTCGCGCGTCTGAGTGGTGAACTCGAGGGCATTCAATGCCGCTGTGAGCGGCGGTTTCTTTTCCATCGCCAGTGCCGCCATGAGTAAAGGCTTGGCAAGATTAGCATTTCCGGCACGCAAGTGAAGATTGGCTAACAGAAGGTGATTCTCGGCATCCAGCTTACCCATGCGGCGGACGAGATCGAGGTTCGCGATAGCGTCATCCGGACGATCCATCGCAAACTGGATAGATGCCTGCAGCAGGTAGTAGGAAACTTCTTTGGGGCGCGCGGTGATCACCTCATCAATGAGAGCGAGTGCTTCCTCGTTGCGCTGGAGGTGCTGCAGACAGCTTGCGACGCCTGCTTTCCAATCAATGCTTTCTGGCTGAGTAATCTGGGCAAGACGGAACGCTTGCAGCGCTGATGCATACTGCTCCTTGTGCATACGCCCATAGGCAAGCTGACCGTATGTGGCACCATCCTGATCGCCCAGACGCACAGCCTCGGAAAGTGATGCGAGTGCTTTATCCCAGTCATTCTCACGCACGTAAACAAACCCAAGATTCCGGTGGGCGCGGCGGAAGCTGGGGAAGATTTTCAGAGCCGACTGATATTGTCCCGCCGCCTCCTTGAGATTTCCGAGTTCAAACTCAACATTTCCAGCATTGAACGCCACCGCTGCTGACGTTTTTATCAGCGGG
>JBGCEU010000209.1:0-5409 GCA_045106535.1 Akkermansiaceae bacterium
CGGGCATCTGAAGGGCGAATATCATCCCTCACGTGAAAGAGCCCACAGCAGTTGACTCGTGAATTTTCAATCCCTGCCAGCCCGACGTATCCGCCTTTCCCTCGGCTCGTGCTGCTGTGCATGTGGAGACCATCTAGTGTAGCGTTCACGGCGTGAATTTTCAGGCCAATCCATTCTGGGTGTGATTGATTCTTGCTAATGGGCTTACCCGTGGCCCAGACACAGCCTTCCTCGTTTCCTTGATCTATCGGGACACGTTTGCCTAGTGTTAGCTTACCGCCAAGCCGCTCAAATTTTTCAGCAATAAGTTCATCCAATGTGTATCGTGAAATACCTGTGGCTGGTTCTGGTAGAGTCTCTGTGAGCAGGCACTCACAGCCCATCCACCAGTGCATATTGTGGTGTTGTAAGGCATCTGAAAAAAGCTCATCGATACCCAGTATAGCCAGTGTTTCCTTCGAAATACCAGAGATGAATTCACCGCAGACCTTGTGGCGCGGGTAACTGCCTTTCTCATGGATCTCTACCGAGACACCCATCTTGCGTAGGCAAACACCGAGACTCAGTCCAGCGAGGCCACCACCAATAATACGGATAGTTTTCACTTTCTAACCCCCTTGCAGCGGAGGCTACCAACAAAGTTCCAATCTTCTTCCCACGCCCAATAATCACCTAACAGGCTCTGCATTTCACCAGGATGAAATCCTGCCTCGATGCTTTTTTTCATATCGTGGCGTGTGACGTAATTCACAAATGGATACATCGTTCTGCCCATTCGAATGGAAGCGATTGACCGATAGGGTTCAGCTAGCAATAACGCTCCTACGCCACGCCAATTCTCCCCCCAGCTTCGCAGCACATCGTTCTCAAACTGATGGATAAACAAATTAGCAACAATCGCCGTCGAAGCGTCACAGGCATAGTCGAAATCTATGGCGCTTTCCTGTCGCCATTCAATTTCCTCCACCAGCCCTTTTGGTCTGGGAGCCAAATCAACAGCGGTGATTTTCATGCTTGGTTTGGCCTTTAAGATCTTACGTGAAAGAATGCCCTCACCAGCTCCTATTTCAATAACTCGTTCGATGTTGTGCAACTCATTGAGCTGCTTGAGGATCCAATTGTCTCCACGCATAATCCGATTGATGACTCGCAGATCACGACGACTCCGTATGGCTGCGGGATCGTTGCTATCGAGTTCATCGAGCAATTCTGGTTGGACGACACGTTTTTCCATCGGCAATGACTGGCCTAGTGTCGCTGCTAAGTTTCATTGGTCAATGGATAATCGCGGCGACCATCATCCCACCTCGACAAATCGCACTCCTAGTGTATCTCACTACTCATGCCTATTAAGAAATCAGCTAAAAAATCATCCTCCAAAAAAGCCTGGGAAAAATCGATGCCCAAGGCGCAGTTCGAATTCATGCGCGACGTGCTTGCCGCGCCCAGCCCGATCGGGATCGAAGCCGCGATGTCTTACGGGGTGCTGAAGCCATACTTTGAAAAATTCATGCCCAAGTCCTGGGCGATCCATCAGTTTAAGGGCAATGCTGGGATCGTTGTTGATACTCATCCCGATCAGGATGACATGACCTCCGTCATGATCATTGGCCACGCCGACAAGATCCGTATGCAGGTGCGTAACATCGATAAGGATGGGAAAATCTGGGTGAATACCGACTCCTTCCTGCCCTGCACGCTCGTCGGTCACGAGGTGAAGCTCTTTTCCCAAGACCCAAAGAAACCCGGGAATTACCGCTGTATTGAAGGCGGCACCATCGAAGCCCTTGGCGCGATCCACTTTTCCGAGCCAGCACAACGCACCGGAGATAAGGGACTCAAAGCCGAGATGATGTATCTGGAACTTCAGATGCACGGTGAGAAATGCAAGGAGCGTGCTGAAGCTCTCGGCATCCGCCCCGGCGACCCGATCATCCTTAACCGCCCAATCAAAAAAGGCTTCTCGGACGACACCTTCTACGGCGCTTACCTGGACAACGGCCTCGGATGCTTTGTCGTCGCGGAGATCGCCAAAATCCTTGCCAAGAGTCAGCTGAAAAATATCCGCGTGCTCTACACGATAGCTACCCACGAGGAAATTGGCCGTTTTGGTGCCACCGCCATCGCGGGTGAGCTAAAGCCGGATATCCTGATAGGTTCTGATGTGAACCACGATTACGATGCCGCCCCGGGAATCGCAGCCAAGCGCATGAACTCGCTTTCCATGGGTAAGGGATTCACTCTAACAAATGGATCTATCACCAGCGAGTATCTGAACACTTTGATAGAGAAAGCTTGTTTGAAAAATGACATCCCAGTTCAGATTGACTTCGCAGGTCGCGATACCGGCACCGATGCTATGGCAGCCGCACTTGCTGGATTTGATAGCGCCGCCACATCCATTGGCTTCCCAATCCGGAACATGCACACCATTTCCGAAACCGGACACACCACTGACGTCATCGCCGCCATCCACGCGATGGTCGAAACCTTCAAAGCCATGGACAAAATGAACCGTGGCAAGGGGCTTACGCGTGATGATCTCAAGGACGGTCACCCACGCCTTGACGAGGCGAAGGATCTGTAACAAGGGAATTCACGGAGGGCTGAATCTTTTTAGCCATTGCCCCCGTTATCCCGATAGATTAGAATTAGCTCATGGATACTCCCGTAAAAGACCGCTCACATTGGCCTCAAGCTAAGCTTGGATCATTTGATGAAGTGAGGGCGTATCGCATCCAGCAATGGCAAGATGCGGGGTGTGCAGAGCGCATGAAGGCGGCTTGGGAGCTTGTCTATGACTATTGGGTAGGTATGAAAGGAATGAAACCAGATGAACTCAGACTTCAAAGATCTGTTGCGCACGTTCAACGAAGAGCAGGTTGAATACCTGATCGTCGGGGCATATGCCGTGATTCATTACACCCAGCCAAGATACACAAAAGACATTGATTTCTGGCTGAAACCCTCTGTCGCTAATGCCGAGCGAATCGCGCGTGCATTTCACAGGTTCGGAATTCCGCTCATCGAGGTGTCCCAGAGCGACTTTGAATCCGAGGGACTGCAATACGTTATAGGAGCTCCGCCTTGTCAGGTTGATTTCCTAACATCCCTGCCTAGCGTTCCTGATTTTGATAAAGCTTGGGAACAACGCTCCACACAAAATGTCGATGGAATTCCCGTTCACTACCTGGGTAGGGATGATCTGATTACCGCCAAGAAAAGCGCAGCCAGACCTCAGGATATATCCGATCTTGATGAGCTAGACCGTGCGGATTCCTGACTTTTTCTGACTGGGGCTACTCAATCTCCACCGTCACCGCTTCACCGCCGATTACTAGCCCCTTGAGGCTTTTCTGATTGGGTTTCTGTCTGCCAATGTTCACCGTGTATGTTCCCTTGGCGTAGACGCGTGGGGTGAATGTGTTGCCCTGAATGCGGATCGTGTAGAGGATTTCTCCAGTGCTCTCTGCAATGACTTGGATTACGGGGTTTTTGATTCCGTTGACTGTGATTTTGCTGAGGTTTCCGACCACTTTTCTACCGTCGTTTTCCCACTGCTTGATTGTTTTTGGCCAGCCCTTGAATGGCTTGTCGCCCTTCGCCACATCCGCATCTGCTGCCCAGCTGTTGAAGGTGATGGTGCGATCCTTTTTGTTGAATGCTGCGGTTGAATAGCCGCCGCCGAATGATTGGTTGTCGTGTGGGTTCGCGTAGGCATGCATAGTGATCTTGTTAGCAAATCCATCGAGATACTCGCCAGTAAATGGCAGCGGGCTTTCAGGATCGCGGTTCTTTCCTGGGGCATCATCCAGCGGAAGCCAGTAGCGAGCGTAGATCGTGTTTACGATGGCAGGAGAGGTGAGCGACCACGGACCGTCATTCCAGTTATCAATGCCGTGCTGCATCATGACCGAGAGGTGCTGATCTCCACAGAGGTGAGGGGAAAGAGCTTTGCGGATTTCTGTGAGCGCCTTGTTCCTGCCAGTCTGCGGCCAAGCATTTGAGTCCATGTCTGCATGCAGTCGGTTATTTTTTCCACCATGGTTAGTCACCGCTCCAGCAAATGCGGTCTGCGATAGCACGCACTTCATTTCCGTGTTCGTCCAGTCCTGCCCCCAGTCGCGGAGGAACTTCAGCTGACGATCACCTAATAAAACAAGCCCCTCGACATCCACCGATGCCGGATCGTAATCGGGGTTTCTGATATGGTCGGGGCGTGGCCCTTGCTGGGGGATCTTGCCGGCGGGTCCGCTTTTCCATTTGCGATCTTCAAGGATGGCAAAATCAACACCGCCCAGGGTTAGTCGGGTGAAATAGACACCGATGCCTTGTTTGATGGGCCTTGGGTCAACAGGATCCGGCAGATGCCAGGTCTGGCAACGCTCGACCATGCGCACATATGTTGGGGAAAACATATAACCACCGTCAGCCCCGTCTCGGCGCTTGGATACCTTGCCGCCCTCGCCCCAGATGTTAGGCTGACCAACGTCGTGATCGTCTGGAATGGTAATCGTCGGGCGGTCCCGCATTACCTCACCGAACTGCCTACCAAACAGCAGCCACGCCGCAGTGTGCTCCTTGTGATCATAGCTTTGGTCACCCGCAAAAAACAGCAGATCCGGATCCTGATGCTTCAGGTTCTTTACCATCTGCTCGCGATTGCCCCGATCCCGCTTTGAGTTACAGGAAAGGTTACCGACCAGAATTACGTCCTTGTCTACGGGGTCTTTTCTAACAAGTCCTTCATAGCTCGCTTTCTCGCCATGACGCAGACGGTATTTAACGTCCTTGGTCTGATCCCAGTCCTTGATTCGAAAATGTGCCGACCACCCAAGCTCGTTCACGTTCTCTTTGGCGATTTCGATCCACTTACCATCCTTTTCGACCTCCAGCCGAACCTCCCTTGTCTCTTCCGGCATCAGTGGATACAGCTGCGCGCTGAGTTTCAGGGTGTTGTTAAACGTCGTGTAAAGCGCGAAGCCGATCACCTTATCGCGCGGCACCTTGAGATTGAGCCACGCCTGTTTGCCTTTGAATTCTTTTTCCCACCACTTCCCAGTCGCAGCGCGATCAATACCTTTGCCATATGGTGCATCGGCATCCGGCTTAGCTAACTTCTTTAGCTTATTATCGTTTCCAGGTTCTGCACTGAGGCCTGCCGCGCCGATCAATCCGACTACCAAACCACCAAGTAGTGCCCTTAAAGCGGAATCCTTCAGAAATTGTTTTGTCATGCCGATAGCTGACAATTTTCCACGGCATCCGTAAAGTTCTATCCATCGTCATTTTTAACCACGAATCATGCGAATCGGGCGAATCTTTGCTTGGGTTGATGGTTTGTTTTAAACCACGGAAGAAACGGAAAATACGGAAGCTCTTGGGTTGTGGATTTGCCTTGGGAGCCGC
>JBGCEU010000021.1:0-10038 GCA_045106535.1 Akkermansiaceae bacterium
TTTCTTTTCCTTTGGCTGTTAAGTGAACGGTTAGGGATTCCTTTTCTACTGGGTTCCGTTTTCCCTTTTGTGAGGAAAATGTGAGTGTGCGCTCTTCGTTGGCAATGGTTCCCCCCGGGTGTGGTGCTGACTGCCGCCCAGCTTGCCGGAGCCATTCTGTGTCGGTCTTTTTATCCTTGATGGAAAATGCGCTCAGTAGACCTTGTTTGATCGTCCATTTTCTCTCGACCAGATCATTGCCGATAACGAGTTCCTTGTCGCTCCACTCCGCGTAGCAGGTATTATATTCGACTCTCTCCGCGAATAAAGGTGTCAGCAGTGCAAATGAAACGGTGAAAAATTGGCAGATGGATTTCATGGTTAACTTTCGTTTTTGTTAAAGCCAATGGCGTGTGATGTCACGATCATTGTTGGGCAGGGACGTTTCTCCGAAACGTCTGGCGGTGTGACCATAAAATGGTTCTTCCACGAAGTATCGCCCTGATGGTGTTGCCCCAGCCGGACGGTTTGGAAAACCATCCCTGTCTCATAACACCTTTTCTGCTGCTCATTTTCCCGCTGCGGCATTACTCGCCTTAAACGTTTTATGGCCTGTTGATCGGGTGCCGAGAAGTGGGTGGTATTTTTTTGGCATAGCAGCGCGATGCTTTTCGATTTGCTCTGCCATTTCAGGGTTTTTGATCTGGTTCTTCCACTCGTGGGAGTCCGTGGAGTGATCATAGAATTCTTCGCTGCCATCATTATAGTGAATGTAGCGATAGCGTTCGGAGCGGATCGCGACGTTACGTGGGCCAAAGCTGGTGCGCGCCAGATGCGGCCATTCGGCAGTAGGGTCTTTGAGCAGCGGCATCAGTGAGTCACCTTCGAGTTTTGGATCAGATTTCAGCTTGGAAATCTCTAGCAGGGTTGGGTAAATATCCAGCAGTTCCACGGGCTTGGTGCAGACCTTGCCCTTGGCAACGCCTGACCCGACAATGATCATCGGCACGCGTGTGCTGTCCTCCCAGAGGCTGCGTTTTGCCCAGCGCTCTTTTTCTCCCAGATGAAAGCCGTGATCGGTGTAGAGCACGATGTAGGTGTTGTCCTTGTAGGGGCTGGCTTCCAGTGCCTTGAGCACCTTACCGACCTGATGGTCTACAAAGCTGACACACGCGAGGTAGGATTGCACTAGCGGTTTCCACTCGTCGTTTTTCTCAACCCATTCATGGGTGGGTGCGACGTGGTCGAGCCGAGTCAGGTTAATGGCGTATTTTGAGAGGTCGCCTAAATCATTTTTCATCACCTTTGGAAGCTGCAGGGTATCGAGCGGATACATATCGAACCATTTCTGGGGTGCATACTGCGGAACGTGCGGCCGGTAAAATCCAGTCGCGATTAGGAAGGGCTTCTGATGTTCTTTCTGTAGCTCCTTTACGCCCCACGCCGCGATCTGGTGATCAGGCATTTGGTCATCTCTCTCGGGATAAACACCCCAGTCCCAGAGTGGATGACCAGGAAAAGAAGTGAGTTTCTTTTTTGGCAATGGCCCCATGCCGCCGTAGCCACCTGCGTAATTAGGCCAGTATTTTTTGTTCTGGCTACCATGGAACATCTTGCCCGCGCCGGAGACACGATAACCTTCTTTTTGGAAGCGATGTGGAAGTAGAGTATTTTTGACTGCAACCGGTGATTGATCCAGATCTGGCCCCAGGAAATAGACGCCCGAGGTCTCGGGATAGAGCGAGGTCATCATACTCGCACGCGACGGATTACAGACTGGCGACTGACAATGGGCGTTGGAAAAGAGAACACCTCTTGCAGCTAGGCGGTCGATGTTGGGTGTCTTCGCCTGTGGGTGACCGCCTAGACAGCCGATCCAGTCGTTCAAATCATCGATCGCAATGAGCAGGATGTTAGGTTTTTTGACAGAAGTGTCTTCCTCAGCCATGGCGCTTACTGGAATCAGTGCCACGAGCGTCGAAACTAGAGCGAGGTGAAATCTATGATCAATTTTGTGCATGAAATATCGTTACAACATCGCACGGCCGATGACGAGGATAAGGTGGGTTCGAGCGAAAGCTACTCGTTTGAAAGAACAACCCGGTATCGGGTTTGTCCAGATTTGAGGCGATCAAATCCCTCGTTGATTTTGCTCATAGGAAACATTTCGACCTCTGGTTGAATTTGATGGTGATTGGCAAAATGAAGCATCTTTTCGATAGTTGCAGGGCTGCCGACAGAAGTGCCGGAAACAGATCGCTGAGCCATGATCAGACCCATGGCGCCGATATCCAAAGGCTCCAGTGTAGCGCCAACCAGATGCAGGCGACCTTTGGGTTTCAGCGTATTAATATACAAGTTCCAGTCGAGTTTTACGTTTACCGTGGAAATAATAAAATCGAAACTGTGTACCGCAGCCTCGAGTTCTGATTCGTCTCTTGAGTTCAGTGTTTGATGAGCTCCAAGCTCTAACGCCTCCTCGCGCTTTGATTCGCTAGAAGTAAATGCGGTTACTTCACATCCCCAGGCATTGAAAAACTTGAGCGCAATATGACCCAATCCACCAATGCCAATGACAGCAACCTTGTCAGTTGATTTGATATCAAATTGAACTAGAGGATTAAACACAGTGATGCCGCCACAAAGAAGTGGGCCAGCAGACTTGAGATCAATGCCATCGGGAATGGCAACGACGCTTGAGGCATCCGCACGAACTTTATCCGCGAAACCGCCGTGTCGCGAGACGATAGTTCCCTGTGCTGATGAGCAAAGGTTTTCGTCACCAGATTTACACGGGGTGCAATGGCCGCAATATCCTGAGTGCCAGCCCAGACCTACATGGGTGCCCACATCGAGGTGCGCGACATTATTTCCAACGCCCGCGATTTTTCCTATGACCTCATGACCGCCGACGAGAGGGAACTCAGACATTCCCCATTCGTTATCGATCATGCTGAGGTCACTGTGGCAAATGCCGCAGTAGAGAACGTCTATTTCAACTTCATCAGGCTGGAGCTCCCCTACTTCGTAAATAAATGGTTCGAGTTTTGAACCTGGTTCTTTGGCAGCATAAGCGTTGATCGTTGTATTGGACATGACTTGACAATCTAGATGGTGATTCTGGTAGGTCAACCGTGAGACGGTGGCGCGGTCACTTTCTTTCAAGAGTCAGTAACCGGAACTCCAGCGCTTCGCTGCCGGGGATTTCTGTCGCTTTCAGGGTGAGTTTGCCCACACCTTTCTTGAGGTCAATGGTTCCAATCGGCAGCGCCTTAAAATCCTTCACATATGACTCGGTGCGCGGGTGGTGATCGTGTTCTGCACCTTTTGCGGGAACGTCGTGAGCTTCTGTAATTTTAAATTTCAGTGTGGCATCATTGAAGCTTAGTTCGCATTTTGCGCCCGCTTGTTTGGCCGCGTAATAGAGGACGACTTCAAAAGTGCCGCCTGCTGCCACTTCGGCATCGAAAGTGACATGGTCAGTTGGTTTGGTCCAGTGATAAAAGTAAGAGCAGTTGGGGTGAATACTTGAGCGTTTGATGCTGCCGTGTGATTTAGCATCGCGCGCGGGAAGCTGGGTGATGGGGAAATCGGGGTGTGCAATCACAAAGGGTCGGGTGTCCTTGGTGTAATTCGGCATGAAGGTTTCGCGATGTGTAGAGACGACTTCTTTAAGCTCGGCCAATACCTTGGGGTGCTCCTTGTTTACAGGTTTTTTCTGGGTCGGGTCATTGATCATGTCGAAAAGTTTACCCTGATGATCGAGCCTGAATCGTTGGCTGCGGGCACTGATGCGGTTTCTCCAATGATTGATGAGAATGCGCTCTGGCCAATTCGTTTTGGGATTAAACAGCTGTGGTGTGAGACTCATACCATCTAGCGGCTTCTTGGTAGGTTGGGGGATATTAGCAAGTGTGCATAACGTAGGCAGCAGGTCTCTAGCTGTGCAGATGGCGTCGATTTTTCTGTTAGGTTCGATTTTTTTCGGCCAGCGGATGTAGAGCGGACTTTTTACACCTCCCTCATCGGTCGACCCCTTGACGCCTTTCATGCCGCCATTCCAGCGTGCGCCGTTTGGTCCGTTATCGTGAAACCATACCACGATGGTGTTATCAGCTACCCCGAGTGTCTCAAGATGCTTGAGGGCTCGACCGACATTCCAGTCGAGGTTTTCGCACATCGCGAGAGCGCAACGGCGATGATTTTCTCGTTTTTTGTTAGGTCGCTTCTGCATAGTGGGTTGTAACTCGCGATCCTTGAATTTTTTCCAGAACTCATTCGGCACTTGCATAGGTGAGTGAGGTGTGTTGTAGGGTAGGAATGTAAAGAAAGGCGTTTTTTGATCCACGGCATCCTTCATGAATGCCATCGCCTGATTTGTGAAATCGTCGATGCAGAATCCCTTTCCCCTGATGATGCGGCCGTTGTGCTCCAGCATCGGGTCAAAGTAGTTTCCCCAATGGCCGCTGCAGAACCCATAGAACTCATCAAATCCACGACCGTTCGGGTGGTAAGGATACTGCATACCGTTATGCCATTTGCCAAAAGCGCCCGTTTTGTATCCGGCCTCCCTGAAGATCTCAGCAATGGTTGTTTCATCAAGGTTCATGCGTTCGCCGCCTGCGGACGTCGCGTAGACACCCGATCGCGCATGATGGCGGCCTGTTAGGAATTCGGCGCGGGTGGGTGAGCATACGGGGCAGACGTAAAATCTGCTAAAGCTTACTCCCTGCGCGGCGAGCGAATCGATATTTGGTGTCTTGAGATCAAGGTTTCCTGAGCTGCTTAAATCTCCCCAGCCTTGGTCATCGCTCAGGAAAATGAGTATGTTAGGGCGTTCCTCAGCATAGCAGGCAGCGAGGGAAATCCAGAGGGCGAGGATGCTAGTGATTTTTAAATACATATTACCAACGCTACTTTGTCTGAGCTGCGGCGTGCCACGCTTTGACCTTCTTTTTCAATCTTTCCACGACATCAGGATGTTCTGCCGAAATGTCGTTTTTTTCGTAAGGATCCTTATTTAAATCATAAAGCCTAACCGGAGCTTTGTCCCAAGAATGTAGGTTGCGGTAATAGGTGGTGTCTTTGCCATCGCATCGTAAAAGAAATTTCCAATGGCCCGAGACACACCACAGGTATTGCAGGGTGTCACTGGGGTTTCCGGGTGTCATATTGTATATTGAGTGGCAAACACCAAAGACGGTGTCTCGCTTACCGCGAGCCTGCTTATCCAGCAGATTGACGCCGGGTAAATCTGATGGTGTTTTCAAGTTCGTTACTGCGGAGATGGTGGGAAAAATATCTATGGCGTGTGCAAGATCCTGACTGCGAGCCGGTTGGATTTTTTCTGGCCACGAGACCATGATCGGCGTGCGGATTCCAAGCTCGTAGGGCGAGCCCTTTGACCGCTGAGCATATCTCTTCCACAGTTTCTGGTTGGGGTCTTTGGCGTTGGTGCTTGCGGCTGCCCAGCCGTTGTCGCAGATGTAGATGACAACGGTGTTTTTTGTTAGATTTTTGTTGTCGAGGTAGCCAAGCAACTCACCGCAGGTCTCGTCGAACCATTCGCACATCGCGTAATACTTTGCCACGTCCATAGCGCGTCCGGACTTGCTGTATTTCTTGAGCAATCGCTCGGGTGGGTTGTGTGGTGTGTGCGGCAGAAATGGCGCATACCAGATAAGAAATGGCTTGTTCTTAGAAACGGAGAGGTCAATGAAACTGGTGATTTCCTTTATGCCTTTGCGGCCAATTTTGAGGCCTGCATCGCCATGCCTTCCTCCACGCTTCGGGTCGCCATGGGTCATGCCGTGCGTAAACCCCGCGTCTTTATATGAGCCCTCCCACCATTTTCCAGATTGATGGGAAAGGTAGTTGTTTTCTGTTAGCAGTTTGATGAAGCTTGGGTGCCTGTGGAATTCCTTCTGAACTGGTTTGTCGAGCTCTGCGCGTTTTTTGTTTGCATCGACATCATTACCGGTGACTCCATGCTGAAACGGAAATAATCCTGTCGCCATGGATGCCAGCGATGGGCGACAAAGCGGCGCGGCAACGTATCCACGCTCGAACACCAGGCTACGCTCGGCAAGTTTATCAAGATGGGGTGTTTTGATTTCCTTATGCCCCATGAAGCCATAGTCAGCCCATCCTTGGTCATCGCTGAGGATGAAAACAATGTTGGGAGGCTGTGTCTCTGCAGATAATACGCCAGCTAGTGAGATTGATAAGGCTAGGGTTAGCGAAGCGAAAGTGCGATTGGAGGTCTGAAAAAGTATCATGGTGATCATTTAGTCTTCACGTTTACTTTCGCTTTATCAGAAAATGCGGAGAGTTTGAATTTTTTGTCTACACTAAATCCTTTGACTGAGAATCCGACTTCGTAGGTATGGTAAATGGTTTTGGTTCTGGGGTTTTCTGTGGTGCCTGTTTTTTTGAAGGATGAAACTTTATAAGCGTCTTTAGGAAAGTCGTAAGTGAATGTTGGCTTGGGCGCATCCATGAAGCGTGCATCAGAATGCTGATTATTCACCCATTTCGCCAGATCCTTGTCTTGTATAGCATCATCAAAGAAGTAAATTTTTCCTTTTGCCGGAAATGTCTCATCCTTGTTATCGATGGTCAGCGTCATGATGGCTTGTTGGTTTCTGAAAATATAGAACGTCAGGGTGCTGCGGAAGCCGAGCATGGAGTGATGAACTTCTTTTTTGTCAGCTTTTTTGGCGTCAAGGTTTCTATCGGCATAGAGCGGGGTGGCGATGACGATGAAAATTATAAGGACTAGGAGTTGCTTGGATGTTTTCATTTTTTGATTTCTCTAAATTTCTGAACCTGACTTTGCCATTTTTTCTTTAGACTGGATACCTTTTCTGGATATTTATCTGCTAGGTTGGTTGTTTCTGTTCTATCTTTATTTAGGTTATAGAGTTCCCATTCGCCGCCTTTGGATTTGACGAGTTTCCATTCCCCGCTGCGGATGGCGTGGTGTCCCTCGTGTGACCACCACAGGGTTCGGTTGGTTGTTATGTCTTGTTTGAATGATTTTGTTAGAAAATCGCCGGGAAACGGAATTACGCGATCTGAAAATCTGACGCCAGCCAGCCAGATAACAGTAGGCACTATATCGATGACATGCCCGGGAGTTCGGCGGATTTCACCCGGTGTAGTGATCATTTTTGGATAATACACAATCAAGGGCGTGCAGCTTCCACCTTCGTGAGTCCACGTCTTATGCTTGCGGAATGGGGTGTTACAAGTTGTTGACCATCCCGGCCCAAGGCAGAGGTAGGTGTCTTTTGAGCCGAGTGATGCGTTGGGGTCGTGACCATCACCTCGCACCATGATTTCCGCGCTCGCGCCATTGTCGGATAAAAAAACGATGAGTGTATCTTCTAGCGCGCCCATGGCTTTGACCTGCTCGATGATTCGCCCGATTTCGATATCAACGCGCTCGATCATTGCCGCGTGTAGTGTCATCTTTTTTTGCTGAAACTTTTTCTGTTTTTCGGTCAAGTCAGTCCATGGAATAGGAAGATTGATTTCTCCGTCTCCAAGGGTTTTGAGTGCTTTTTCGAAATGATAAGGAGGGCCCAGATCTTGCTCGACTGTTGAAAGCTCTGCCGCTTTAACGAGGCCTAGCTTTTTAATCCGCTGCCATCGTTGTTCTCTAATTTTGTCCCAACCGACTCGATAACGATCACCAACTCGCTTGATGTCCTCTGGCAATGCGTGCAGTGGAAAATGTGGCGCCGTGAATGCGACATAGGAGAAAAACGCCTTATTCGAGTGATTCTGATGATGGTCTTTCAGGACGCCGATAGCGTGATCTGCAATAGCGCTCGTTGTGTAGGCTTTCTTTCCCTGCCTTAGCTCGGGGAACTCCTTATAGACTGGCGCGACTGCGCTTTTACTGAAGAAGCGATCCTGCTGACGCATGTGATATGACTTATCAAAGCCACCCTGAACCGGTTTGCCATCGATGTGCCACTTACCGGAATGGTAGGAGCGGTAACCGACGTTTTTCAGATAGCGGGGAAGGAGCTTTGCCCATTTTGGACGTTTGTTTCGGCCCCCCCCTTTTATATCGAGAACTGAGTCCCGATTGATCGCCTGTGGATAGTATCCGGTCAAGAGTGAGGCTCTCGTAGGCCAACATCGCGCGCAGTTATAAAACTGAGAATAGCGCAATCCGTCTGCCGCCAGACGATCAATGTTAGGTGTCTTGATTTCACCTCCGTAGCAGCCAATGTCAGAGTATCCCATGTCATCCACCATGATAATCATGATGTTTGGCTTCTTGGTGTCTTCGGCAAGAAGGCTTACAGGGGCTATAACGAGCAGAGCACTGAACAAGCGTGCGAGGGCTAATGGGGTGGTTTTATTATGTTGGTGTCTCACAAATACTACTAGGGAAGACGGGTTGATTGAAGGCGGATTGGCCCTGGATGATTGATTGATGTGGCGTTTTTCGCGGCACCCGGCATTTCAGCGTGAGGGTTTCTTTTTTTTGTCTTTCCAGAGCGTATGATTTTTCCATCGGCAATGCTAGGTGGTTCATGGCGATGAGGTGTCGGGTTTTTGGGGATGGTGTCTCCTGTTTGCTCCGTCCATTTTGCGAGAAGCTCACGCGCTAGCTCGAGCTGTTTTGAGTATTTTTCATCGCCTGCAAGATTGTTTAGCTGATCTGGATCCTTGCTCAGATCGAAAAATTCTTCAGGTGGGCATGGATTGGCGAATAACTGCTGTTGCTGAGGTTTTGTTCTGCCGGCGGCGTGTTCTTTCCATAGCTCTCTGCCTGAAGGATAATGGGTGTCCGACTCGTAGCAGAGGTTCGGCTGGTTAGGATAATTGTTTTTGATATAGGCAAAATTCCCGAACCTAACAAGGCGTTCGTGGTTCTTGTAGACATGCCAGTTATGTTCCGCAAAAACAACTTGCCGAACTTTGGTCTCAGGGTCTTTCATGATGGGCACAAAGCTCTGCCCCTGGATGCAATCGGGTTTCTCAATACCAGCAAGTTCGAGGCATGTCGCACTCAGGTCGATGACACTAACAAGGCTCTTGGTGACAGAAGGTTTCTCAATCAAATTTGGATAGTGAACCACCCAAGGGGTTTTGATGCCACTGTCGTAGAGACGTGATTTATCGCGTGGAAATGGGCGGCCATTGTCGGAGGCCACAACAATGATAGTGTTGTCTAAAATACCCTGCTGTTTGAGTTCTTCCGTGATGAGGCCAATGAAGTGGTCATAGCGGCTCACCTCATGGTAATAACTGGCAAGATCTTCGCGGACTATTTTAGTATCGACCATATACGGAGGGATCACGATATCGGCAGGATCATACTTTGGTGCGTGATCACTGACCTGCCAACCACGATGGGCATCGTTCGACGCAAACCAGAAGAAGAACGGCTTGTCTTTGGGGCGGTTTTTTAAATGGTCGACCCAGTCATCTGACGCACCTGGGCCACCTCCACCGGTGATCTTGTCGAACGATCTGTCCTGTCTGCCAAACATGTGATTTTTTCCCGAAAGCACCGTGTAGTAGCCAGCTTTGCGCAGTAATTCGGGGAAGCGTATCTGAGTTTCCGGCAGCTTCACATGCAGCTCGGGGGCACCCGTGTTGTGCGGATATCTGCCTGTGATGATGCTGCATCGGCTTGGGCTGCAGCTACTCGTTGTTAAGTAGGCATTGTCAAACCGCATGCCATTTTTCGCCAGCGTATCAATGTGGGGTGTTTTGATCACAGGGTGTCCATAACAACCGAAATCAATCTGCGAGACGTCATCGGCAATAAAGAAAATAATATTGGGTCGCTTAGCCGCCGGAGCAACGCATGAGATGGCCAAGATGATGATAGCTGATAGAAAGAAATGTCGGTTCATGGTGGTTTTTACTATTTGATGGTGTGTGATTGCTAATTTTAATGAGCTAAGACACAAATGAATGAAAATTAGGTAATGCTGACGTTGACGTCAACTATCTACGTATCAGAAACTAGGTTTCTGTTACCTATTTGCTGCGGATCACCCGAGGGCATGTCGTGCTGAAGTATCAATC
>JBGCEU010000210.1:0-4834 GCA_045106535.1 Akkermansiaceae bacterium
ATCGAAGTGGTCGAAGAACTTATGGCGAAGAGTGGGCACAACCATCTAATCGTCGCGGGAAGTCCCAAGATGGTCAGTCAGTTTACCAGCTCCCTGCCTGCCAAATTAAGTGCGATGCTAGTCGATGTTCTCGATGTTAATCCTAAAGCGGGAATTAACCCGATCATTCTGGAAGCGATTGATGCCTTTGTAGCGAGTGAGCATGAGGAAAGCCATGATCGCGTTGACGAGCTGGAGTCCGCCGTGATGCGCCGTAGTTTGGGGGTGATTGGCGAAGCATGTGTTAGGGAGGCGCTGGAATTTGGCTATGCTGACATGTTGATCATCGATCAAGACTACCAAGACTCTTCAGTGAAGGAGGAACTTGTCCGCATTGCCATCGGAGCTGGAGTAGAAATCGAAACGGTAAAAGGCAGTGATAAGTTGACGCGTCTGAAAGGTGTCGGTTGTCTACTGAGATACATGCCTTCCTACACTCCTGCGACTCAAACTGCGGTGTAGATCCTAAAACACTTTTTTCATAGCAACAAAAGGCGGTGGGGGGCGAAATGCTCTCCGCCGCTTTTTGATTTTAAGTTAGCCGCCTGAAACAACCTAGGCGATAGCGGCTTCTGAGTAATCCGGCAGCGATGCCTTAATCGTAGCACCCAAGCTGCCAATGAGGTGATAGAGCCCGAAGTAGGTTCGGTTCAGGTAGAGCGCGTGAGCATTGCCACGTGAGGTGCTGAGCTCATTAAGCTCATTGTCGAGACGGGAGCGTTCGCCAAAGGCGGCAAGTTCGTCGAAGTAGTCCTTGTTTCCAAAATCGAACGAGCCTTCCATGAAAGGACGGGACAGAAGCTCAACGGACTCCTTGAATACGGAGACAAGCTTGTCCTGCTCATGTGGTTTGTCAGATTCTAACAATAATCCGATTTTGAAAAGCGCCTCACGGAAACGTGTATCATCGGATAGCACATCGGGGTTCATCAGTGAGAAGTAATCGGTATAGAATTTCTCATCCAGCCCCTTAGTGCAGCCGAAGTCGAGTACCCACAGTTCGTTCTCGTTCACTTTGAAATTCCCTGGATGAGGATCGGCGTGGAAAAGGCGTAGTTCGTGAATCTGGTGGTGGTAAAAATCCCACAATGCCTGAGCGAGTCGTTGCTTATCCTCCTGCGGTGCATCTGACTCTGCGTAGGTGTCTAACTGCACGCCCTCGACCCACTGCATGGTAAGGATACGGCGGCTACTCAGCTTCGGAAAAAATGCGGGGAAGTGAGTCATCGGCAAGTGGCGTGACTTTTCTGCCAAATCGACAGACCGTTCCAGTTCCAGGTGGTAATTTGTTTCCTCAAGTAACCTTTCCTCAACCTCTTTCATGTAAGGATCGAGTGATTTGGCGTCGAGCTGGAATAGCCTCATTGCGATCGGTTTGACGATGGCGAGGTCGGACTTCATACTGTCGGCAACTCCTGGATACTGGATTTTTACTGCGTATTTTTTACCACCCAGTTCAGCCTGATGCACTTGTCCGATAGAGGCTCCTGATACAGCTTTGTTAGTAAACGTGTCAAAGATCTCGTTCGGTCTTTTTCCGAGCTCTTTAGTGAAGGTGTTTACGACCAATGGGTAGGTGAGAGGAGGTGCGTTATACTGCGCCTGTGAGAACTGATCCGCGTATTGATCCGGGATCAGATTGCGATCCATACTGAGCATCTGCGCCAGCTTCAGTGGACCACCCTTGAGCTCGCTGAATGTATCGTAAGTTTGTTTCGCGGTGACCTCGTGGAAAGCGGTTTTGTCATCGTTCCCGGTGATCGTTTTTTTTGCCTTGTATTTGAGATAATTCACACCCACCTGAATGCCCGTGCGAGCGAGTTTGCTGGCGCGTCCGATCTTGTTTTTCGGAATTTTTGTTTGCTCTTTCATCGGTAATTAACTTCCAGGTAAAGTGATTTTGCGGAGCAGGAAACGGCCGAGATCAATCGCTGAGTCGAGTGTGCCCGCTCGAGCGATATCGGCACCTAGACGCACGCTTTTTTCGATGAAGGCGTCTGTATCCTGAAAGCCATCCGATTGGTCTTTGCGGTGATACTCGATGATGGACCGGAATTGTTCGAACATGAGCTGCGGGTATTTCTCGGTAAGTTTTTTGCGATCGGCGATACTGCCTTCCTCAAGCCCCTGATCAACAATTGTTTGGGCGAACTCAGTGAACTTGTGTCGCATCGGCTTAAGCGCCTTGTAGCAGCCCGGACGGGGAAAAAATTCTACTAGACGCGAGCGATGTTTTTGGGCGTGAGCAAAGAAGGTGTAGAAAAACGCCAAGATTTTCTGGTCGCTCGGGTAATCCGCAAATTCCCCATCCTCGTGTAGCACCGCGATGGTTTCCTCGACGAGTCGGCTCCAGTAGTTTGCTTCCAGAGCCTCAAAGCTAGCCGCGTGTTTGTAGAACTCGGCCTCCTCAATTTCAGCCTGCTGAACGAATGCATAAATGCTTGCCGGACGCTTTCCTTCGGTAAGCAAAATGTGCCAGTAGTGGTTCTCCAGATCCTCGCGAGAGAGCGATTTTTTTTCTGCCGTATCTTCAGCCATGATGGCATCATGTAAGGCTGGAAATGTGATCCGTCAAATGGGTATAACCGCTGAAGCCTATGGGGCTTTTTTCTTGGTCTTGATGGCATTGACCCGAGTGGCAATGGCATGGCAGGCAAGCGGTGCCGTGATGAAGGTCAGAACGAGGATCGCAGTGAGGATGAGCAGAGACGTAAAGTTGTGGAATCTCAGCGCCGCCGCAATGACCATGAGCAGAACACCAAAAGATGATGCCTTGGTGCCTGCGTGCAGCCGTGCGTAGGCATCGGGCAGACGAAACAGCCCAAGCGAGGCAATGAGGAATGCCAGACTTCCGAGTAGCAGCAGGATGGTTGCGATCATGGTCTTAGGCAGAGCGGATGAGGCGTGAAAGAATCAGAATGGAGAGAAAGCCGAGTAGGGACAAGGCCAGCGCAAACTGCAGTGCCAGCGGGCGCTGGTCGTGGAAGGCTAACAGAATGCTCATGCCGAGCAGTTGGAAGCCAAGCACATCTACTGCGATGACGCGGTCGGCATCAGACTTCGCAAATAGGAGCCTAGCCATGCCGATGAGGATGGAGAGCGCGAGAATGATGGTAGCGGCAGTGAGCATGGCGTTTTGTTAAGGTTAGATGGGTAGTCGGGCCACAATGGTCTCGTAGCGATCTTTGATGTGCTTCAGCTCGCTCTCGGGATCTGCACCGCCGTAGAGTGAGTGGACGACGAGTATGCCTCCGTCATTTTCCTCGGCTACAGAAAGTGTGCCGGGTGTCATGCTTACGAGGTTAGCGAGCAGAAGCCTCTGAAGATCACTTTTTAAATCAATGGGAACTCTCAACATCACCGGGTGGAGATCCGGCTTTGGTGAAACCACATCCTTGGCGATACGCAGCGCCCCAAGCACGATCTCCATCAGGTAGAAAAACGGGAAGATGATGAGATGCTTCATGGTGCTTTGGGGTTGCCGCTACCGAGAACAGCCTCGATGTAAGCGGTGGGTTCGATAAGTCCTTCAGCAGCGGTGTGAGCCAGCTGGAAGATGGGGCTACAGGCGATACCAATACCAATGGTGACGATTCCCAGAGCCAGTGAGTAGCGGATCAGGCTGGAGGGCACAGGCTGTGGCTTGTCGCGGGATTCAGAGCTGTCGCCCCAGAAGATAGAGCGCCAGATCTTCAGCATGGAAAATATAGTGAGTAAACCGACGAGCACGATCGCGATGGCGGATAGCGTGTCCTGTGCTTCGAGTGCCGCGCGGAGCAGTGCAAACTTCGCAAAAAACCCGGACAGAGGTGGAATACCGGCAAGAGAGAGGGCTGGAATGGCAAAGGCAAGAGCAATCACCGGAGCCGAGTGAAGTACCCCGGTGGCACGGCCGATTTTTGAAGAACCCGCGTGTTTTTCAACGAGTCCAGTGACCAGGAATAGGTTCGCTTTTACCACGATGTGATGGACGAGGTAAAAAATACCGGCAGCCAGAGCAAGCTTGGTGGATATCGCAAGTGCCAGCGCCATATAGCCTACCTGGCTAATGATGTGGAAAGAGAGGATGCGGCGCATGTCACCCTGACCAACGGCACCTAAAACACCCGCTACCATGGTCAGGATAGCAATGCCTAACAAAACCTCGCGGTGGGGGAAGCTGCCATCCACGGCAAAGACCATGACAAAGACACGGTACATCGCATAGAGTCCTACCTTCGTCAGCAGACCGGCAAAGAGCGCGGATAGAGCCGGGGGAAGATGCGGGTAGGATGCAGGTAGCCAGAACGCGAGCGGGATGAGTGCCGCTTTGATGCCAAAAGCACCGAGCAGCAGCGCAGCTGAGCTATCGATAAGGAACGGACTTTCTGTATTGCGGATAATGATGTGAAGATCTGCAAAGTTTAGCGTGCCTGTTTTTCCATAGACAAGTCCGGCAGCCACTAAGAAGAGCAGAGAGGATACCAGATTGATGATGACATATCGCCAGGTGGCAGTTTGTGCTTTGGAGCCTTTCAGCGCCGCCATCAGCGAGAAGGATGAGAGCAGCAACACTTCAAACCAGACATAGAGGTTAAATAGATCGCCTGTTAGGAACGCTCCATTAGTGCCGAAGCTAAGCGTAAGAATCAGTGGGTAAAGGTGCCGGCGTTTGAGTCTTACAGGCAGGCTAACAGAGCCGTAGAAAATAGCCGCCAACACCACCAGTTGACACACCGCAAGCATCAGTGCCGAAAAGCCATCCGCTACCAGCACAATACCATAGGGTGCTGGCCAGTTTCCTGAATGCACGGCA
>JBGCEU010000211.1:0-10982 GCA_045106535.1 Akkermansiaceae bacterium
GTGTTTCGTGTATTCTGTGGTTTAGTCATAACAACAATCTCACAAAATGAAATACATCGCTCTACTCGCCGTCTGTAGTCTCGCTTCATGTGCTACCAGCACTAAGGGTTGGGATTACCCTGATCCCAATGATGGTCTAACGCCGCCAGGGAATACTCTTAATATTCATAACTATGCCACGGCGGCATCAGGTCCCCATTCGCAGGGTCTAACTAATGAGGAACTCATGGAACTGGCTGAGCCTAAAAAAGAAAAGAGCTTCAGTGGGGAGCTGACCTTTGGAGTGGGGTCTCGGTTATAACGATCTGAGCCACCCATCCCATACTGGGCGGGGCCGTGGACAAATTTTTAAAGAGTTGTAGTTAGATGAAAACTCGACTGTGCGACGGTATGGGTTGGTGTGAGTTGCCTTGATCTACGTTGTTAGTTTTTGACGTGTGCATATGCCTCGGCTATAAGCTCTTGGATGATCTCAGAGTGATTATCCAAGTCCTTCGGTTCTAGGCGAAGATTTACTTTATCAAACTTGGCGTATTGCATGTGTATTTTAGTGGTTAGTTTCTATTGGAAAATAACCAGCGAAATGAAGGCTTTTGAGTATAAGCATAATGGTCTCTATATAAGCGAGTAAAATCTGGTGATGTGAAATTCTTAAATGCCTACTTCCCCAACTTTTTATTCCCCGGCGGCAGTGATGTTAGGGAAATGTTTTTGTTTCTCACGATACCCCAAAGCACTGGCTGATCCGAGAAACGATCCCACGCGATGGCTTGGCCGAAAAAACCGACACCTGCTTCGGTCTTCACATGTTTGAATTGATTCTGCTGAGTGAGCTGCAATACGAAAGTTTTTGAGTCGTCATGTCCAGTTGTATAGAGAAGTCCGTCGGAACCCCATGAGCCACCGGAGCAACTGTAGTGTCCCCATTGAGCAATCACTTCATCTGGAAAATTCCAGCGATGTTTCTCGATGAATTTGTTGTCTTTACGGGCGTAGCGTACAAGTTTTGTTTCCTTGTTTTTGTCTTTGCCGTAGACGGCATAGCACATCCACCATGAGCCATCTGGGTGTTGATCGATCCATGTGAATGATCCGTGTTTTCTGGGTAGACGAATCGTTTGTTCGTGCTGGAGTAGCTCACCTTTGATGTTCCATATTTCGATGGTGTTATCGTTCGGGTCTTTTGGGAATCGTGAGTGCGCGCAGTAGAGCTTCTGCCCGATGACCGTGCCGCTATTGAGGTGCTTAAAGTGTTTCTGGCGTGCATCTTTTTTGTCCGCCTGCCAAGAGGTGACGAGTTTGCCAGTTTGCTTTTTGTGTTTGGTGATTTTTGTATTACTGATCGCGTAAAAGTGGTGCTGTCCGACAGCTACACCTTGACTTGCTTTCACCGGAAATTTTTTGATGACCTTGTTTTCTGAGGATACGACGGTTGGCAGCATACCCACGATAACAATGAATAGTGTAAGTGCCTGACGATTGAATCGGTGCCTCATTTTTGAGAAGCCTTTAAAATATCTCTGACGAGGGGAGGGCCATGGTAAATGAATCCCGTGTAGAGCTGCACGAGTGTCGCTCCAGCGTTAAGCTTGGCTCTAGCATCTTCTGCGTTCATGATGCCGCCTACGCCGATGATCGGGATTTTGCTGCCGAGGTGGCTATGAAATGCTGAGATGACCTCGGTGGACTTCGCAGTGACGGGGGAACCGGAGAGACCACCTGCCTGAGTGGAGAAATCGCAGCCCTCGACCTCGGTTCGTGAGATGGTTGTGTTTGTGGCGATCAGTCCGTCGAGTCCACCGTTGAGGAAAACCTTTGATAGATCCTCAATGTGCTGGGGTTCGAGGTCGGGCGCGACTTTTAGTGTGATCGGAACGCGTTTGCCGCTCTCGCTGGTGAGTTTTTCCTGTTCGGACTTGAGAGCCTCAAGGAGTCGGGCAGTTTCGTCTGCTGCTTGAAGGTCGCGGAGACCTGGGGTGTTAGGCGACGACAGATTGACGGTGATGTAGTCCGCTACGTCCCAAGCGCCACGTAGGCATGTTAGGTAATCACTGGTTGCGTCCTCGTTTGGTGTATCCTTATTCTTGCCGATATTAAATCCGACAATGCCGCCGCGTTTCCTAAACCGATGTGAAGCGGCGACGTTTTTGGCTCCTTGTTCGATCCCGGGGTTGTTAAAGCCCATGCGGTTGATGATTGCCTCTTTGTCAACGATGCGAAAAAGGCGTGGCTGTGGGTTGCCGGGCTGTGGGCGTGGTGTGATGGTGCCGATTTCCACATGACCAAAACCCAGCCTGCCGAGGGCGTCGATGCAGTTGCCCTCTTTGTCGAGTCCGGCGGCTAGTCCTACTTTGTTAGGGAAGGTCAAGCCCATGCACTCGACTGGCTTTGCCTCAGAAGCCCTGCCTGTGAAAAGCCGCAGCACACGCAAGCTTTCGAGTTTTCTCAGGGCATCAAGCGAGACGTGGTGAGCCGTCTCGGCGTCGAGTTTGAACAAAAGATTCCGGGCGAAGCGGTATTGCGAGCGGTTCATGGCGTCGAACGCTTCTATATCTGGCGCGGGAGATTAGTAAAGTCTCGTGCGCGGCTTCTCGGGGTCGTTTTCCGCTTCTTGCATCAGTTCGAAGTTGCCCTGTTCGCAGCAGCAGACGAATCCCTCGGTGTAACTCTTTAGCTGATCCCAGGACTCGCGGATTTCCTCGGCCTCGTCCGGTGTGATTGAACTGTCCAGAGCGGCCTGGGAAATACGGGCGAGTAGTCCGGAAAATTGACCGACGATTTCATTGGTAGCGGGAAGCACCTCGTAGGAGCCATCGCAGGCGGTCTCGGGATTCCGGACAAAATACCCACCAGCTTTCTTACACAGCCACTCGATCAATGGTAAATGCTCGGTATGCTCGTAAATTTCCAGAATCCGGTCGAGTGGGTTACGGCTGCCCGAGCCGGACTCCGACTGCTCCTGTGCCCACTTGTAAACAAGCGACAGGGACACGCCGAGATCGGAAGCGATCGCCTTGGGGCTGCTTTTTTCAAACGACTTCTTGAGCACTTCGTGAGATTCCATAGCTCGGAAGTTAGAGAATATTTGCCTAGCTGGCAAGCTTGGGCTTAACGTTGGATATATAATTGATTATGAATCACTCCTTAATAAGTCCTATTAGCCATGCAACGGTGAGCCATGCGTCCTTCAGGACTCGCTTGATCGGTGACTTGCCGAATCGTCGGGCATCTGTGGTCACGGTATCCGGAAGAACGATCCAGCGGCCATGTTTTTTAGCCCGCAGCGCCAGATCCATATCCTCAAAACGCCTCATCAATCGGTAGCCATCCAGTTTTTCAAACAGATCACGCCGGATAAAGATTGCCTGGTCTCCATAGGCTAGAAAGAACTTCCGCGCGCGCCAGCCAGCGCATTTGGAGGTATATCGAAGCAGTGGGTGGGGGGTATCAAAAACACGCTCGAAACAGCCCATCGAGAATTCATCCTTCACGGCCCGCCGAATGGACGCGATGGCATTTTCCGGTAAAAGTGTGTCAGCATGGAGAAAAAGCAGGATGTCTCCCAATGCCACTCTTGCACCCGCATTCATCTGCTGGGCACGACCCCGATCTGAGCTAACGACTGAGGCACCTGATTGCTGAGCAATTTCCAAGCTATCGTCGGCGCTGCCACCGTCGCAGACAATGACATCAACATTGAAATCCGCGGGAAGTGACGCCAAGCAACGCTCAAGATTTTCCGATTCATTGAGAACGGGGATAATGATGCTAATATCTACTTGCGATGCTGAGGTCATTTTTTTTCGATTATTCGAATGATTCCATTGCCTGTGCGTCATATAACGTGTAAAGTTTTGCACGCCCACTGTAATGTGCGGGTTATTCCTAACAAATGCTGGCGGTCTCTCAGATATGAGCGATGCATTACCGGCTTAGCAGTTTCGTTTTTCCCGTATTGGCTCAACTAACTATTTATCATCCTCGTGCCTCAAAGACCCGTAGAAGCCTACAAAGTAATGCTATTGCTCGCCTCGGCGGTGTTAGTTTTTACTGGGCTTAAGCAAGCACAAGCTTTCTTTATTCCTGTTGCTCTGGCGTTTTTTATTGCCGCAGTCAGCTTCCCTATCACGAACTGGCTGCGTGAGCATCGGGTGCCGCGTTTTTTATCAGTGCTGATGACCGTGCTGGTGGTGTTCGCTTTCCTGACTGGAATCACCATTGTCGGCGTGCTTCTCATCAACGATCTCTCGGAAGGAGACAGGCTCCAGCAATACGGTGATAAAATGTATGAGGTTGCCCTGAATGGTGGCGCCAAACTGGAGGAGTGGCAGTTCGAGGGGGCTGAGGAAGATATTAAGCAGCTATTTACGGCTGACGAGATTGGTGCTTTCTTTAAAGACAACATCACTTCGCTACTTGCCGGCGTGCTGGATACCTTGAAGACGTCATTCATCGTGCTGATATTACTAGTATTCATGCTGAGTGAGGCTCGGATGTTCGCGCGGAGATTTGAATCAATCGTGGAGGCCAAGGGGCCAAACCTGCAGCGGATGCTCAGCGCAACCCGTGACATCCAGAAATATCTCGGTATCAAGACGATGATCAGCATCGCCACAGGTGGTCTTGCCGGACTGCTCTGCTGGGCGGCTGGTGTCGATTTTCCACTGCTGTGGGGGATTCTCGCCTTTGCCTTCAACTACATACCCGCAGTCGGTTCGATCATTGCTGGAATTCCACCAGTGATTCTCGCACTCCTGATGCACGATGTGAAACATGCTATTGCTGTGGCTTGCGGATACCTGGTCATCAATGGTTTCTTGGGTAATTTCATGGAGCCAGCATTGTTAGGCCGTCGTTTTGGTCTGTCGACAGTCGTGGTAGTAGTCTCTGTTCTCTTTTGGGGATTCCTATGGGGGCCGGTGGGAATGCTACTTGCAGTGCCTCTGACTATGATGATGAAGGTGGCTCTCGACAATAGCTACGAGCTGCGTTGGCTCGGTGTTGCTATTGGCCAGAGTAAAAACCGTGACGATGCTCAGGAACGTAAAATTATCGAGGAGTCGGCAAAGGCAATCAAGGAAAAGAAAGGCAAAGCTGAAAGTGTATCACTTCCCGATGCCGATAGCTCAGCCCCTGCGAGTGAGAGCGTCTAGGCAGATTGACTCACCATTTTTTCTAGAACATTTTTGAGGTGAGCCGCGCATTGGCTGGCGAATTCTTTCACGCTGATATCGCTATTACACTCGCTTTCAAGTGATGTCATCGTCACTCCGTCTAATCCGCAGGGTGTAATCGCCTGAAAGCCAGTTAGGCTATTGCGTTTAATATTTATCGCGTAGCCGTGCATGGCGATCCACTTTCTAACACCCACACCTATCGATGCAAGCTTCCGGTTCTCAACCCACACGCCGGTGAGTCCATCCCGCCGTCCTGCCTGCACACCGAAATCGGAGCAGGTCAAAATAAGCGCCTTTTCCAGATTGCGCACATAGCTGTGGAGATCTTTTCCAAGTGGCCGCAAATCCACAATCGGATAACCCGTGAGTTGTCCTGGCCCGTGGTAGGTTGCTTGCCCGCCTCGATTGATTTCAATCGCAGGGTGGGGGAGAAGAGCCATGTTTTCTCCGAGTGAACTCTGATCACGTGTCCGTCCGATCGTGTAAATCGGCTCATGCTCAAGGGAAAACACATGATTGCCGGTCTCGCCAGCCAAGATCGAATCAACGGCCTGCTGCTGGATTTCAAGACCACGCAGGTAATCAATGTTTTGACCCAGCCATGTGTGCAGCAGCTCCATGCCTTTAGCTACGGGCGATTGGCGCTATCGGCAAGTCTGGAATGTTCCATTCAGGGTGGCATTGGCAGCGTTGAATCCGCGAAATATTTCACTTAACTTAACCACCCGTAAGCACAATATATGGTACTATTGGATTTAAAATACACCATATGAGGCGTTTTTTGCGTATTTGTCTTGGTCGTGGGAGGTCTGGGTTTATAGTGCTTAGAACCTAGTCATGGAACCACACTTTCGTTCATGGCCACCCTTACTCACTCATCAAGCATTCCTATATTATGTATCTCAAATCTCTCGATCTCCACGGATTCAAGTCTTTCGCAGACAAAACCAAATTTGAATTTCACCCGAATGGCGTTACTGGCATCGTTGGCCCGAACGGCTGTGGTAAGTCGAATGTAGTTGATGCGATTCGTTGGGTTCTCGGTGAGACTTCAGCAAAAGCACTTCGTGGCGGAGAGATGGCGGATGTCATTTTCAATGGCACTGATAAAAGCGGCACCAGCAGAGCACGCGCCGCGCTGAGTATGGCAGAGGTGACCATGACTCTTGCCGACTGTGAAGAAACGCTCAAAGTAGACTACAATGAAGTGGCGATCACACGCCGTGTATTCCGTGATGGCAAGTCCGAGTATCGTATCAACGGTAGCCTGTGCCGACTTCGTGACATCCATGAGCTATTCATGGACACAGGTATTGGCCGCACATCCTACTCGATCATGGAGCAGGGCAAAATCGACATGCTTCTGAGCTCCAAGCCAGAGGATCGACGGACAGTTTTTGAGGAAGCGGCTGGTATTACCAAGTTCAAAAAGGAAAAGCGTGAAGCTCTGCGCAAGCTCGAATACACTGAGGCGAACTTGCTTCGTGTTTCTGATGTGCTTGCCGAGCAGGAGCGCCGAATGAATTCTCTCAAACGCCAGGTCGCCAAGGCACGCCGATACCAGGAGCTGGCGACCGATGTGAAGATTCTGGACACCCACCTCAGCCACCGAAAGTACACGGAGTATTCTGCAGAGCTGGAAGAACTCCAAAACTCGATCCACTCGCTAGAGGTTCGTGAAAATGAGCTGGAGGTAGGTTTGCCTGAAAAAGAGGAAGCGGTCGTCACTGCACGTGATGCTGCCCAGAGCCTCGAAGCAGAACTTTCTGAGATCCGACAGCAGCTTAACCAGCATACCAATGCCGCGAGTGCTGCAGAGAGTAGAATCGCTTTCAACAAGGAACGCCAGTCTGAGCTGGAGGCACGTGTTAGCCAAAATAAGAGCGACATTGAAGATGCCCAAAGCAAGCTCCAGCAGCAGCAGTTTGACTTCGAGGAAGTGGAGAAAAGCCTCGCTGAACTCACAAGCCGGGTGGATACCCAGAAGGAGCAGCTTGCCCAGCATGAATCCCGCGCAGCCACCCAGCGAGCTGAGCGTGAGGAAAAGGAAAATACGCTTCGTAGTTTGAGAGGTGAGGCGAATACTACGCAATCGGTGATCGCAGCCAATCAGGCGAAAATCGAAAGCGCACTTTCGCAGATGGAAAACAGCCGTGAGCGCACCCGCAAGCTAACCGAAGAAAACGAGCGTCTTCAGACCGAGCATGAGGAGGCGGTGTTAGAGCAGGAAAAGTTTTCATCAGAACTGGATTCACGCCGGAGTAAATTAGCGACCCTTGAGGAAGAAAAAGAAGCCACCGAGCGAGCTTTCCAGCACAGCCGTGGTGATCTGGATGCAACGCGCCAGCAGGCAGCTAATTCACACAAAGATCTCGCGAGGGCCTCATCCCGTCTCGATGTGCTCAAGCAGCTTGTCGACTCCGGTGAAGGTTTTCAGAAGGGCACGCAGTCTGTTCTCAAGGGACTCGATGAACCTGAATTTTTTAACAACGGAGTACGTGGCGTGCTTGCCGGTCTCATCGAGGTTGAGGATGGTTACACCGCCGCTGTGGAAGCCGCGTTAGGTTCACACCTTCAGGCTGTGTTAGTGACGAACTCTGAATATGCTCAGGCGATCATTGATCGACTTACCGAGAAAAAGCTCGGTGAAGCGGCGATTATCCCCGAGGACTTTGTAGCACCCGATTCTGCAGGTCAGATGATGACCGTTCCCGATGGTGCCAAGTCATGGGCGATGGATCGTGTGAAGTCCGATAGTAAAGTCGCATCGGTGGTAGAAAGCCTACTCTCCAAAGTGCTTATCGTTGAGGATCTGACCACTGCCGTTGAAATGCGGAAAGATCTACCTGATGTCACAATCGTAACAATGCGTGGTGATGTATGCACACCGGAGGGCTTGGTTCTCGGTGGAGCAAGCAGTGGCGATCAGAACTCCGTGTTAGAACGCCAGAACGAAGTGCGCTCCCTTGAAACCGAGGTTGCCGAACTCGAAACTGCTGACGAAGACGCTCGAGAAGCTCTTGCCGAACTCGAAACAACTGTTAGTGAGCAGCGCGAAGCCGCCGAGGCAGCGCGCGAGAGACTCCAGAAAGCGCGTGTCGAAGAGTCCACTTTGAATGGTCAGCTGACTTTAGCGACGCGCGAAGTGGAATCGCTTGAAAGCAAAATTTCCAGTGTCGAATGGGAAGCTAATGACATCAAGGAGCGTGATAAAAATGCTGTCGAAGGACACGATCAGTTAGAAGCCGACCTCGGTACTGCACGGGCTCGCTTAGAGCAGCTTGAGGCCGATCAGATCAAGCTCGCTGGCGAGCTTGAGGAGGCTAGCCGGCGTGAAAACGAAGCCGTTTCCCAGCTTCAGGAATTCCGCACACGTCTCGCAGTCGAACGTCAGGCACTGGAAGCTGCCGAGCAGCAGCGCTCACCCATGGCGGCACGTCTTGAAGAGCTGCGCCAGCTGAGTAGTCGGCGTGATGAGGAAATCGCATCTTTCAACGAGCGTATGCAGACTGCGGTGTCAGAAAATACGGAACTCGTTGACACGATAGAGTCAAACACCGCAGCGGCACGTGAACTGGAGCAGCAGCTCGAAGACGCAGCCGCCAGCCGTGGTGAGCTACACAAGGCGATTGAGGTCAGCGAGAAAGAATTGTCAGAGCTGCGTCATGAATGCTCAAAGCTCATCGAGCAGAAAGGACGTGAGGAGGTTGCCGCCACTAAAATCAGCCTGAGGCTCGAAAGTCTCAACGAAAATGTGCTCGAGCGTCACCAGGTGGAGCTTCAGCACTTCCGCCCTGATTCGCATGCCCTGCTGACTTGCCTGCAAGAGCGAGCCAAGCAATACGGTAAACAGGAAAAGCGTCGTGCTGCCAAGGAAGCTGAAGAAGAGTTTAATGAAAATGAGGAAGCAACCCAGGAAGAGAAACCTGAAGTTGTGGCAAACGATGAGGCAGTCGAAGAAATCGAAATCCCCGGTGAGACAGGTCCTGATTGGCAACTCATTGAAAAAATCACAGTGGATCTTAAGCGTAAGGTCGACTCCATGGGGCCGGTTAACGTCGACGCCATTGAAGAGTTTGAAGAACTCGAAGATCTGCACAACAACCTACGCGCTCAGCACGATGACTTGGTCAATTCCAAGACCGAGCTTATCGAGGTGATTGAGCGTATCAATGTTGAGACAAAGAAGCGCTTCACGGAAACCTTCACTCAGGTAGCAAAGAACTTCAAAGGCATGTTCAAGGTGCTCTTTGGGGATAAGGCGACAGCAAACCTCATCTTGGTCGATGAGGATGATCCTCTGGAAAGTGGCATCGACATCATCGCAAAGCCTCCTGGTAAGAAGCTCCAGTCCATCAGCTTGCTCTCCGGTGGTGAACGCTCGATGACTGCGGTGGCATTGCTGTTCTCGATCTATCAGATCAAGCCGAGCCCATTCTGCGTGCTCGACGAGCTGGACGCCCCGCTCGACGAAGCGAACATCGGGCGTTTCCTACGCGTGCTGGATAAGTTCATTGATAACTCACAGTTCATCATCGTGACTCACAGTAAACGCACCATGGCGCGAGCCGATGTCATGTATGGAGTCACTATGGAGGACTTCGGTGTTTCCAAACCTGTTGGAATGCGTCTCACGACAGCAGATGATGCGAGCAAGAAAGACAAGGGTGAAGCCAAGACGGCGGCTCAAAAAGCGGCGCTTGAACTGGATGCTTAGTCTATTGATTCTGTCCCTCAGGGGTCATGAAATATCAAATTACAAGAATCGCCGCCATCGTCATGATGGTGGTGTTTTTTGTTTCCTGTGGATCGGCTCCGCGTCAGGTTAACTCGGCTGGTAAAGCTCCGGTCATTGCTTCGGCTGAGACTACTCAGCCGCCCAAGCAGAAGCCTTATCGTAGTCTGAGAGATGTAAACAGAGGGTTGGCTGAGTGGGAAGAATACTTTGCGCAAAGAAATGAGCCACAAGCGGCATTTTTCACTGCATATATTGAAATAACAAAAACACTAATACTCTGGATAAATAATGCCAAATTTAATGATGATTCAGAAGTGACACGTTACATTGTGGCTTTTGCTGAAGAAGGTCATAAAGGAATATTTTCTTACTGTTCTGGGGGCAGCTGTCCGCAGTCATGGAGAAACTTTGGGGAAGAAAATGGAGGTGAAGATTCTGACATTACCACAAGTCTGCTGCTCGGTATTAATGCACACATCAATCGAGATCTAGTTTATGCTGTGCTCAGTGCAGCGATTGATACTTCATTGGAATCGAGCAGGATAGACCATGAAAGGATAACTGATGCGCTTATTGAAGCAGCACCCGAGATACGCTCTCAAATCACACAGCGCTACCAGCCTGGAAAATTATGGGTGAATAGAATGTTTGGCTGGTATATTGATCACGAACTGAGACGTGTGTTTGGCATATCGCGAAATCGAGCTTGGAAAAACGCAATAAGGCTCAAGAGTGCTCGAACAAAAGCTGAGAGGGAAAAAATCGAACTGGAAATCGAACAACGATCCGCTGAAATAGCGCGTCGTATTATCGCACTTGAGGGGAAATATGCGCAGCAATTATGGGCTATCGCTAGTCCTTGATCACAGTGTAGGTGGCTTCCACTGGGGTATGCCTTTGTCCTTCAACTGTTTGTTATACCAGACATGATAGGGTCGGGTCTCAGATAGAGGAGCATCCTCGTTGATCATGAGAGGCCTAGTTCCTTTCCACCACTTTTCATAAGCGGCACGCATCGTTTCGACTAGTTCGGGTTTTTTAGCTGCGATATCTATTTTTTGCCCAGG
>JBGCEU010000212.1:0-3487 GCA_045106535.1 Akkermansiaceae bacterium
AGCCAGTTGCCGCGATTAAAAAAGTTCGTCACGCGCGCATGCTCGGGATCGCGCTCGGCGATGACGAGCGTATCGACATGTGGAATGGCTTCGAGCTGCTTGCGAGCCTTCTGTAGCTCGCTGCGCGCGCTGACAATCTTAGGATTAGCCTGACCGGATATCCAGGCGGGATCATTGCTGAGTGAGATCCTGCCACGTTTCGCGACCATTGCAAATGACGCCATATACATGCCGCCATTTTGCAGGGTTAGGCGGAGTTTTTCCCCTTCTGCTAGTTGCAATGCCTCGCTGAGCACGAAAGTGGCGTGCCGCGGGCGGAAAAACTTATAGTAAGTCCCCCAGCCCATTCCTCTTTTCTGTAGGGAATTGCGTGGATTGTAAAACGGATGAGCCTCGTCAGGAATCACGTCGACAAGCTTTACCGACTGAGCTTTTCCATCGGCTGCGATTTTCTCAACCTGAATGTGGTTCAGTGATGCACCCCACTCGGCGTCGGTCAGCGCTTTCTTTTCATCCTTAGGCATGTACGTCAGGCGAAACGCGGTGAGCTCTGTTAGTTCACTCGGCACCCCGGCATTCAGCGTGTAGACAGAATTGATCTTGGCGTTATCCGATGCTCGGAATTCAGCGAATCCGTCTTTGTCGACAATACTCATCTTTGCTGTCTTGGAAGTGGCGGTGAGATCGGTGACAGGATTCCATGTGGATGCCTTATCAACCGCCGACCACGCGTCGTGGATTGACTGCTCAAGTTGGTCGATTTTTTTTAGTAGCGCATTCGCTTCCGCATACTTGTTAGAATCGAGCGGCACGGGTATCGTCGGTTTGTTATCTGTGGCATCTGAGTCCCGTGCGTTGTTAAAGAACTTGAGGCTGTCGTAGTATTCCTCGTGCTTGATAGGATCGTAGGGATGGCTGTGGCACTGGACGCAGTTCATCGAAATGCCTTGGAAAACTTCCCATGTGGTGACATTCCGGTCCATGGCGGCGATGAGGCGGAATTCCTCGTCGTCGGTGCCGCCCTCACTGTTTGCTTGGGTGAGGCGGTGGAAGGTTGTTGCGACTTTCTGCTCAAGTGTGGAATCCGGCATCACATCGCCGGCCAGCTGCTCAATGATGAACTGATCATAGGGAAGGTTTCGATTGAATGAACTGATGAGCCACTCGCGATATTTCCAGACGTCACGTTTACGGTCGTTGCCAAGACCTTCGGAATCGGCGTAGCGGGCGAGATCCATCCAGACCGATGCCCAACGCTCACCAAAGTGAGGGGATGCGAGGAGTCGGTCGGTTTCTTTTTCGATCGCTTTGCCAAAGTCTTCTTTGGCCGCAGCTTCAAAGGCATCGAGTTCCGCGATGGTCGGTGGCAGGCCGATGAGGTCGAGTGACGCACGGCGTAGCCATTCGGCGGGCTTGGCTTGGGCGGATGGCTTGAGCCCTTTGCTTTCCAGTTTTGCGAGAATGAAGCGATCGATTTTGTTGATCGGCCAAGACGTGTTTTTGACGGCTGGCGCTTCGTGCTTTTTCGGTGCCGTGAACGACCAGTGCTCACCCCACTTTGCGCCTTCCTTGATCCAGGTTCTGAGGGTTTCCACGTCCTTATCGCTCAGCCGTGGCCCATGCTCAGGCTGCGGCATCAGAAGCTCAGGATCATCACTGGTGATGCGAGCCATCATCTCTGAACCATCTGGATCACCAGGGATGACCACTGTTTTTCCGGACTCGCCTTTTCCTAGAACTTGATCACGAAAAATAAACGATACCTCACCCGCCTCCTTGACGCCGCCGTGGCATGCGATGCAGTTTTTGTTCAGAATCGGCTGCACATCGCGGGAAAAGTCCACTTCGGCATCAAGTGGAGAAATCAACAGCAAAGCTGCGAGTGTGCGATAAATGATCATGTGACGGGTGATACGGTGGTGAGAAGGGGGAATTTTCAATTCAAATTTGAAGTGCTGGAACCTAGTGCCGATGTGTGTCCGGATCAAGTGACAAGCGATCAATTAGCATAGCGTATTGAAAAAACGAAATCATACGCGACGTAGTATGCGGCTAGTGGATATTCTCCTCAAAATCCTGCCTATTGTTCTTACTCTTGCAGTTCTCTCTGATGCCCCAGCTGAGAAAAAAGAGCAAAAACAATGGTCCTATCTGGACAATGGCGTGGTTAGAATTGGCATTGATAGAAGCCGCGGCGCTGCCATCGGCTACTTTGCGCTCTCAAAAGATCGGCGCAATTTGCTCAACCATTACGATGAGGGCAGATTCATCCAGCAATCGTATTACGGTGACCCTGACGGATCGACTTGGGGGAAAAAGCCATGGACTTACAATCCCGTCCAAGGCGGCAGCTACAAAGGCGAAGACGCAAAAACTCTCTTTTTCAGTAAAAGAAAAAACAAGCTACACGCCCGGGTGGAGCCCCTGCATTGGGCAAGTGCCAAACCCTGCCCAGAAGCGATCATGCAGGAGTGGATAAGCCTAGATGGACCTCTCGCAAAGATACGAATGAGTATGAAATACACAGGCAAGGATCATAAAAAACCGAGGCATCAGGAAGTGCCTGCAATGTTTGTTGATTACGCCCTGCCCTATCTGATGTTTGAACGAAATGGAAAGCTGATTAAACACGAATCGGTGATGCTAAAAAAGAAAGGTGGCCCTGAATCAATTCAATACGACAGCGAATGGCTCGCGTATGTCGATGACAAGGGATTCGGAATCGGCATTTACACACCTGGCACAAAAACAGCGGTTTCTTACCGCGCCCATGGCAACGGCAAGTCAGGGCCGACAGGCTCGGCATGCTCATACGTCGCTCCAGTGCGAACCTTCGCGCTGCGATCTGGCTTGGTAGTCGATTACGAATTCCACCTAACAATTGGCACACTTTCGGAAATCCGCGCTCGGTTTTCAAAACTGCGGAAACAATAAGAACCGCGGGTTTGTGCTTGGGTTGATGCGGTTTGCAAACCCGCGCTCCATATCACCCGCCCCACTCTGACAGCGCTTTGGTGAGCGCTACGGATTTTTTAACGCGGAGTGCTTCACCAGCCTCGATGGTGGCGCGTTTGCCGGAGCCGGACTGGAGGTGGATTTCGACCGGGGTTTCGCCAGGGTGCTCGGCGAGGATGGAGCGGATTTTTTGCAGGTCTTGCTCAGAGTGACGGGACAACCACAGGGAAACTTGAACGGCTCCGTTCTTGGCGGCACCCCTGACCTTGAGCTCCTTGATTTCAGAACCTGTTAGACGCAGAGTCTCGGTGCGCTCGTCGACCTGGACGTTCGCTTTAAAACGGATCACGCTGCCGGACATGAGTAGCCCTGCGTCGCGCGCAGGAACATAACTTTCCTGCCAGCAAACGACCTCACAACTACCGGTGAAATCCTCAATGTGAATCACACCAAAGTGCTTTCCAGCCTTGGTCATCTTGTGCTCAACTTGGCGGATCATTCCCGCGAACGGGTAACGGGCGCGTTTGTTTTT
>JBGCEU010000213.1:0-12728 GCA_045106535.1 Akkermansiaceae bacterium
TACGTTCAGCGAAGATCAGGTCGACCTCAACTTCGCCAATCCCGAAGTGCTGCTAGAAATCATCCGGATCATCCAGCTCTACCTCGACAAGGGAATACATATTTTCCGGCTCGATGCCGTTGCTTTCCTTTGGAAAGAAGATGGCACCGACTGTGTACATCGGCCTGAAACGCATGAAATCATTCGTTTGCTCCGCCTGATCATCGAGCAGTTAGAGCCTTCGGCAATCATCATCACGGAAACCAATGTTCCTAACAAAGAGAACCTGAGCTACTTCGGCAACGGCAATGAAGCCCACCTCATCTACAACTTTTCTCTCCCCCCCCTCTTGCTACACACGATGCTCAGCGGGGATTGCCAGCATTTGAAAAAGTGGATGATGTCGATGCCGCCGGCACGGAGAGGTCGTGCTTATCTCAATTTCATAGCGTCCCATGACGGCATTGGCCTTCGCCCCGCAGAGGGACTTCTATCCACTGAGGAACAGGATGACCTCGTATCAACGATCCGAGATTTCGGTGGCGAGATATCGATGCGTCGTATGCCAGACGGAAGCCTCAAACCCTACGAGGCAAACATCTCACTCTACAGCGCCATGGCAGGCACTATTGACCATGGAAAAGATCATTGGCAGCTCGATCGCTTCATCACCGCCCACACGATTATGCTCGCGCTCGAAGGGCTTCCAGCATTTTACATCCACAGCCTGTTAGGAACAGAAAGTGATCTTCAGGGCATGGCAAAATCAGGCCAAGCACGCTCGATTAATCGCTACAAATGGGATCGTGAAAATCTTGAACAAACACTTGCCGACGACGAACTCCATCACCGGCCACTGTTTGATGAGTTAAGACGCAGAATCAGCATCAGGAAGAAGCAAGCCGCCTTCCACCCGAACGCCACACAATACACGCTGCACTTCGGCAACCAAATATTTGCTTTCTGGCGCGAGAGCCTTGACCGTTCGCAGTCGGTTTTTGCTATTCACAATATCTCTGATCAGCCGCAGCAAATTCCGCTCGTAGAGCTGAACCTCATCACTACCGAAAGGTGGACTGATTTACTCAGTGGAAAGTCCTATAGCAGCCAAGACACCCATCTGGAACTTCCTCCTTATGGGTGTGTGTGGATTTCCAATCTCACCTAGAACGTTGTGTTTTTTGCTGGCACGTACTATGGAGTGCAGGTTTGTAACCTGCGGCTCCCTGTCGTGCGTCATGCCTAGTTTCATAACTGGATAGCTGGGAGTCTCCGCACGACAGTAAGATGCGAGTCACAAACTCGCGCTCCATAAAGGCTCCGCCGCAAACACAGGGAAAAATCACAGCCTTGATTGGCAGAATCCCCTTGCTCTGGGTCTAAAAATGCTTTGCCATGCCCGTGATCAGGATATGGCGGAGAACCAACTCATGAAGGATGGCATCGGCGAGTCAGCCGTGCGGCGAATCAGCGCGGTATTACTCGCGGCTGGCGCTGATTTTTCTGAGCAAAAATTTCACCGCGATGCGATGTCGGTGCTAGAGAGCCTAGAGCTAAAAGATCGGGTGCGGCATCTGATTTCCGTAATGGGCAGGCACTTGCCAGAATCTTTTCCTGAAACGGCTGAAATACTGGGAAAAATAAGAGACCACTGGGTGCAGCAAGATGACGACGAGCGGCTGATGTTTTTTGCCGCCTGGCCACTGATCGATTACGTGGCCGAATACGGGCTGAACCATCCGCATATTTCTTTACCTCTTCTTCGTTACCTCACGCCCCTTTTCACGGCGGAATTTGCCATCCGGCCTTTCATTGAAATGCATCCTGAAGAGACGAATGCGCATTTACAGATCTGGTGTATGGATAGTGATGAGCATGTTAGACGACTAGCCTCCGAAGGCTGCCGACCACGACTCCCCTGGGGAAAACAGCTTTCCACTTTTACCGAAGACCCGACCCCCGTCATCAGTTTGTTAGAAAACCTCAAGGATGACCCCGCAGACTACGTCAGGAAATCCGTGGCTAACAACCTGAACGATATTTCCAAGGACAACCCTGAGATCGTCATCGAAACATGCCGCCGTTGGAGAAAGGAAAAAGTCTCAGGGCGCGACTGGATCATCCGTCATGCTACACGCACCTTGATCAAGGACGGCCACCCAGATGTTTTCCCACTACTAGGCTACACGGCGAAGCCGAAGCTCCGTATCGCTGGCCCCTTTCTATCCAGCCCCCACTTGATGCTTGGAGAAGCTATTGAGTTTGCTGCCGAAATCGAATCAACCTCGCAAGAAAAGCAATCGGTTGTCATCGATTACGCACTCCACTTCATGCGCGCAAACGGACAGACGAACGCCAAGGTGTTCAAGTGGAAAAACATCAAGCTCAGGCCCGGTCAAAAGGTCAAGATCCGCAAGTCTCACGCCTTCAAGGTCATCACCACCCGCCGCTACTACCCAGGCGAGCACCAAGTTTCCCTTCTCGTCAACGGCAAGCCGTATCAGGATGCTAAATTTGTGCTTCACTGCCCGTAGCTGTGCAGTGAGAGTCTGAATTTCCAAATCATTTCCACCCATGACTCATCAAAATAATTGGTTCACCGAACTTACTCAGATTGAACCATCGGAAATCAAGGGCGCTCTTGTCTCGTTTCTCTTCATTTTCCTGTTGATGGCTTCATACATGATTATGAAGCCGGTGCGGGATGCTCTCCCAAGTGACTGGGGCGATGTCAGCCTCGCCATTCAGTGGACATACACCTTCATCGTCTCGACGATTGCGGTTTCCATCTACAATGTTCTGGCGTCCAGGATTTCGTTGAGGAAAATTGTGCCTGGGGTGTTCGTGTTCTTTGCCATTACCTTTCTTGGAATCTATTCAGCCTATCGAGCTGGTGCTGAAGTCACTCTTTTGGGAAAAATTTTTTACGTCTGGAGTAGTGTCTTCAGCCTGTTCCATATCTCAGTATTCTGGAGCTTCATCTCTCAGCATTATAGTAAAAGTGAGAGCAAGCGTGTGTTCGGATTCATCAACACCGGAGCCAGCGCCGGGGCCATCTGCGGCCCTCTACTGATTATCCTGCTAGCCGAAAGTATGAGCGTGGACAACATTCTGCTAGTCACCAGTGCCGTGCTCTTATCGGCGCTTCCATTGATCGCTGTCCTGAATCAGCATTTTGACAAAAAGGAAAGTGAGTCGCAGAAAAACACGAATCTCAGCTCAAATCCTTTTTCCGGATTCCAAGAGCTTCTTACGCACAAGCGCCTGCTCGGCATCGCTCTCTTTATTTTTCTATTCACCGGAATCAGTGCGTTTCTCTACTCCACCCAGAAGGAGTTACTCATCGAATACACCCGCGCTGAGAGGAAACAACTGTTAGGAAGCGTCGAGCTTGCCACCAATATCCTGACGATCGTGATAGGAGTGTTCGCAACCAATCGCATCGCGAGGAAATTCGGAATGGCTACGACACTTTCCCTCGTTCCCTTTGTCGTAGGTTTCCTGCTGCTTCTTCTAAGCGCTAACCCGGCGATCATGCTGGTGCTTGCGCTTCAAGTGGCACGGAGAGCGGGCAACTATGCGATTACCCGTCCAGCTCGCGAGATTCTTTTTACAGCGGTGGATTCCGAGGCTCGCTTTAAGACAAAGCCGATTATTGATGTTGCCGTTTACCGGGGCGGTGATGTCTTTTGGATATGGTTGATTGCATTACTTGGCGACGGCTGGCTCGATTTGGGGCTATCTCCCCTGCTGTGGGCAGCCGCGGCTGTCGCAGTGGCATGGGGCTGTGTCGGGCTTTATCTGGGAAAGCAGCATGAGCAATCCGAGGAGGAGGAAAACACTTGAAAATTAGCACTTCAGGATTAAAAGACATTTATGAATTGCCACGGCCCACGGATGAAGATGGATCCTGCTCTGCACAAAGAGCGGAAGCCTGACTGGATCAAGGTGCGCCTGCCTAACGACCCGAAATTTTGGTCAACCAAGTCGATGATCACCGATCTGAATCTAGTGACCGTCTGTGAGGAGGCTCAGTGCCCGAACCGCTGGGAGTGCTGGAGCCATGGCACGGCGACTTTCATGATCGCGGGGGAAAAATGCACGCGTGCCTGTGGGTTCTGTGCGGTGAAGACTGCACGGCCCGATGCCTTGGAAGACGATGAGCCACAGCGTGTCGCCGAGGCAACCAAACGCATGGATCTGAGCCACGTAGTGATCACTGCGGTGGCGCGTGATGATCTGCGCGACGGAGGAGCCGAGCATTTCAAGAAGGTCATCGAGGAAGTACGCAAGGTGAACCCTGGCATCATCATCGAGGTTCTAACACCTGACTTCAACGACAAGGATTTTGCACTGGAAATGTGCATGTCCGCACGCCCACACATCTTTAACCACAATTTGGAAACCGTCGAACGCCTCACGCCACTGGTGCGTAGTCGAGCCAAGTATGCAAGGTCGCTCACCGTTCTTAAAAAGGCTAAGGCCATTGCCGGGGGCAAGGTCGTCACCAAGAGCGGGCTGATGCTCGGACTCGGTGAAAAAGAAGACGAGCTACTCAAGGCAATGGACGATTTGTTAGAACATGATGTTACTGTGCTAACACTCGGGCAATACCTGCGCCCCACGCCACGTCACTTACCCGTGGTCGATTACATCAAGCCCGAGAAATTTGACGAATACAAGGAGGTGGCATTGACAAAAGGTTTCCGTCACGTAGCCAGCGGCCCACTCGTGAGAAGCTCCTATCACGCTGCTGATTTCCGTCCTGAGCTTGACCTCATTGAGGACATTGAAAAAGAGGCTGCGATTAGCACATAAAAAAAGCGCGTGCTTTTCAACACGCGCTTGGAAATAGTGATTGTTCGAAGACCAAGATTTATCGTCTGCCGCGTCCACGTCGTCCCCAGCCTTCTCCTCCGGCTTCGGTGACTTGTTTGATACGCGCTCTGGACTCATCGCTAAGGGCCTCCGTGCTTTCCACATACTGAGTGGCGGCCTCCTTATCCTTGCGGGCCCAGCTGGCAGCCGTCATCCCGATTGCCCAGCTACGTGAGCGGTCGCTGGTGATTGACTCCGCGAGTTTCAAGTTTTGCTGCACATCTCCACGCTGGTTGGACATGACGTAGGATGATGCCGCTTTGTCACGTACCTCGCCCTCAGGCTGCTTGTCCACAAATGCATAAGCAGCTTCGGCGTCTTTACCAACCCATGAAGAAACTACGCGCCCGATGGCTTCTGACTGAGCGTCTTCACTGCCGCTTTTCATGACCCAATCAGCGGCTGAAGCAGGGTCGTCCTGCCCCCAGCGGCGTGCGATGCTTTCGATTGCCTCATCACGCTGTTCCCCTTCGGGAATTGAAGATATTTTGGTAGATGCCAACTTTGGGTCTTGGTCGGCAAGACCTCGGATCGCCTGTGCTGTGGCATCCGCCTGTTGATCTGCAGGCAGGCCGGAAATCCAGCTTTGCGCTGCACCCCAGTCTTTTCCACCCCACTCGCGGGCGATGCTGTTCTGAGCATCTTTTTTGGCATCCTCATCGGTGATACTCGAGAGCATTCCAGCGGCTTTAGCTGGGTCTTCCTTGGCTGCTTGAGAAAATATTCCACGCATGGCCTCGCCCTGATCACGACCTTCGAGTGACTGCGCCCATGCCATCGCTCCAGCACTGTCTTGTCGTGCCCACTCGGTCGCAATGACCTGTGCTGTCGAGCCACCGCGTCCACGGCGGCCACCCATCATACCGCCCATACGAAATTCATTCGGGTTAGCCTTGTAGTAAGCGGCAGCATCCTGAGGATACTTGGACGCCCAGCTCTGCATGACGGTGCCGCGGACAAACATCCCGGCAAATCCCATGCTTTTGGTGTAATCCATAGCAGCCGTCGGGTCTTCCTCACCCCAGCGGGCAAAAAGAAGATACCCCACCATGATGCGCTCACTCCATGGCAGATCTTCGAGTTTTTTTGCCTCCTCTTCAAATTGTGAAGGATCGAGCCCAGCGTAATAGTCCATCAGCGCTTGCAGGCGATTGTTCTGACCGGGAAGCGACATCGCCTCCTTGGCGGTCTTCACGCGGGTGCCTGCGGGACGAGAGCCGTTACGGTCAGAATAGGCTGAGGTAGCTGTGGCGGCACTGCGTCTTGCTCCACGTGGGTCACCTGTTGCCTCGTCTGACAAGGGCTCGGGTGCATTTTTCTGTCCGGCGATAAATCCTGCTGCTCCGCCGATGACGAGAGCTGCAATAGGTGCGATGATAGCTGAGTTCATAGTGAGATAAGTAATTCTATTGGAGGTGCAACCACAGAAGTGGAGCTAAGTTGCATAATAATCAAAAATTTCTAAGAATCAACTACTTGGTGAATTTCGCCAGCTCTGCTATCAAATCCACGTGATTCATCATTCCGTCTCCCGCTGGTGCTTTGGCTCCACTCCATTAGAAGATTTTTGCAAGAAATGCCACGATTTCGGCATCACGGGCATCGATTTACTGTCGCTCGATGAAATCCCCATTGTCCAGTCGCTTGGAATCAAGTGTGCGATCACTGCGGCTCACCCCGATAGCGATGGCATTGGCTCCATCGAGAAATGCTTCAACCAGCCAGCCAATCACGCGGCATTGCATAAAATTTACGAAAAACTGATACCTGCCGCCGCAGATCTTGGGGTCACCCAAGTAATCTGTTTTTCAGGAAATAGAGACGGCCTCTCAGACGAAGATGGATTGGAAAACTGTGCTGTAGGACTTGCCCCGCTCATTCCTCTGGCTGAAAAACACGGAGTCACCCTAGTTATGGAGCTACTCAACTCCAGGGTCGATCACCCGGACTACCAGTGTGACCATACAGCCTGGGGAGTCGCCTTGTGCGAGAGACTGGGCTCCGATCATTTCAAGCTGCTCTACGATATTTATCACATGCAGATCATGGAAGGCGACGTCATCCGCACCATCCGGGAAAACCACAAGTATATCTCACACTATCACACAGCGGGCGTGCCGGGTCGGAATGAATTCGACGAGACGCAGGAGCTAAACTACTCCGCAATCTCACGCGCCATTGCAGAAACCGGATTCGATGGATTTATCGGCCAGGAGTATGTGCCGACAACGGACGACCCGTTTGAGTTCCTACCGCGTGCCGTTGAGCTGTGTTCGGGTTAAAAAATAAAACCACCCATCACAGCGGCGAGAATGACCAGTGCCCATAGAGGTAACCATTTAAAATAGATCGCCAGAGCAAGCAGCACGATACCTGCCGCATCGGCAATTCCCTGCACACTGCCTCCACGCAGCATGCCGAACAGTGCGGCACCGAGTACTCCGACGACGGTGGCGTTCGCGCCCTTCACTCCGGCACGTGCCCAGGCAAAGTGCTTGAGCCTATTCCATACCGGCAAGCCGCCAGCGAGTAAAACCATTCCGGGAAGGAAGATGGCGACCGTTCCCACGGCTCCACCCAGCCATAGGCTGCCAAAGAGTTTCATATCTGCGCCAAGAAAACTACCAAAGGTAAAGAGCGGCCCCGGCACCGCCTGCGCAGCACCGTAACCTGCGAGGAAAGTCTCCTTTTCCACAAGTCCAGGATCGACTGTACTGGTCTCCAGTAGAGGCAGCACCACATGACCGCCACCAAACACAAGAGCGCCTGCTCGCAGCAGACCACCGGTTCCCTGGGCATTCTGATTGCCGGGAAATGCCAAGGGCACGATCAACAGCGCGGTAAAAACAACCAGAGCCATTCCGATTCCGCCTAGCGGCATACGCCCTTTTTTTTCCATTGATTGATCACCCGACGGTTCTTTGAAAATAAGAATCCCAAGCAAGCCGCCCGCTAAAATAACCACTGGCTGGATCCACGCCAAAGGTACAATCGCTATAACAATAAGTGCCGCCATCGCCATCAGCATCTCCGGCCAGCGCGGACAGAGGGCTTTCCTCATACCTAACAAAGCAATCAACACCACCGCCACAGCAGCCAGCTTCAGCCCATGAAGCCAGCCTCCCCCAGCCCACTCCTGAATGCTCCCCATACCGATGGCAAAGGCAACCATCGCAAGCGCCGACGGTAATGTAAATCCGAGCCAAGCACCGAATCCGCCAAGCCAACCAGCCTTCTCATAACCGATCGCAGCACCTAGCTGACTGCTCGCCGGCCCGGGTATAAACTGGGTCAATGCCATCAGCTCAGCAAAACGCTCCTCCTTCAGCCACTTGAGGCGCTCAACATAAGTCTCACGAAAATATCCAATGTGCGCCACAGGCCCGCCAAATGCCGTAAGGCCGAGCTTCAGAGCCACCAAGAAACACTCAATCATACCGCGAATCATGCAGGGACTTTAAGATTCAAATTCCAAATACCAAATACCAATTTCTTGCAAATTCGTCATACCGCGTTACCTCTGCCGCATGTTCAGCACAGCCATTGGACGACTCCGGGTGATCAGCATCATCGAGGCTATTTCCTACCTCATTTTGTTAGGCGTTGCCATGCCCCTCAAATATGTCTGGGGTGAGCCCTTAGCCGTGCGTATTGTTGGCATGGCTCACGGTGTGCTATTCTGCATTTTCTGTGTTGCTCTACTCGACGCGATGCTGGCGCAGAAATGGAGTCTAAAGCCGCCTTTTTGGAACAGACCACCCATCTTCATCTTCATCGCCTCACTGATACCATTCGCCCCATTCTGGGTGGAGAAGTGGTTAAAAAAACAACAGCCAGTGCGCGAGTCTGACTAATCTTGGCCGAGGGACGTTTCCACTAGCCGAAAGTCCTTGTGATAGTATCCGCCGTTGTGTTTTAAGCAGCATGGGTAACAGCCGGCATAACGTTTCATTTTCCTAACACGATCAAAGCCCTCACCGCATGCGGGGCATGAATAACGCCACCTGCGCTTCATCTTTCTTCCTGGTAAAGGCAACGAGTGAGTTGCCCTTTCACCGGGAATTCCAAGATCCGCACATGCCTGCCGCCACTCCGGGCCGTGAGCCGATATTCGTTTTCTTCCTGCGCGCTCGTAGGCAACCAAGTGAGCGAGTTCATGCAGCATCGTTTGCCGGATCTCATCGGGTGCGATTTGCTCAAGCTTTGGGTTCATCTCAATCTTCCCCTCTGGCCAGAATGCTCTGCCTGCCGTCGTGCGCATGCGTTGATTCCATAAGACCTTCACATTTCCAGCCATGGAATCCAATCCAAGCTCGGTGAGAAGACGCACGCATTCAGAGGTCATCTCTTGATCATGCAGCAGACTGCTTCTACTTTCCTTTTTGCTCTTCTCTCTGCGCTTTCCCAGCCTACTCGCAGGACGCGTGGATTTTTTCCTGCGGAGAAATAAAAACTCAAGCTGCATCGCGTCCAGTTTAGCCGATCAGCTTCAAGCCACCAAGAAAATTGGTAGAGGAACAAGCAGAGCCACATCGGCAAGAACACGCAGGGAGCTCATAGAAAAACGTTCGCGGTAATGGTTAATCACCTGCAATAACGCAGCGGCAACCATCACCGCATAAAAATATGGTTTGGAATATTCATCGGCACGCATCGCTGCAAAAAGGAGTGATCCTCCTGCCAGCATAATCAGACCCAGAGTCAGTGTTGCCTCGTGACTGTAAGCCACTGCCTCATCGCTTTCCGACTCTGCCTTTTCCCACAAATCAATCGCGGTAATATTCATCATGCATAAGAGGCCAAATACCCAGACCTCACGACAATAGAGGAAAATCAGAACCAAGGTCTTAACCACCATATCTCCAAGATTCCATAAGGCATCGCCCAGACCAGTATTTCTTAATGCGTATAGTACCTCATTCAAGTCAGTAATAAGCAAAGAAGAGTTCGCCGCATTGACGGGAATACCCACACCCATGGCAAAGATCATACCCGCAAGGAAATTTTTGGCATACGGGATTCCCCTACCCCTAAAAAATGCCAATACAAAATAGAGCGCACACAGCATCACCGCCACCAGCCCAGCAGAAAATATGGACCGCGGCAGCACGTACAGCGCCTGATAACTACAAATACAAAACCCTGCCACCACTCCTAACAAAAGCAACCAACGCCAGCGCCAGTGGAAAAAATGCCGAGGCGATGACTCACGCATCTCTGGCTGAGTCCACGCATCTAATAATCTATCGGCCACATAGACACACCAGATTGCCAGCGGCAACACCCACCAAATTGATGGCTGGATATATTCCACCCGTAGTGCCTTTGCCAGCATCCACATCCAGGCAAGAGCGACGATTGGGGCGTCTAAGCTAAGTAGATTAGGCCATAGCCAAGGCGGCGCCTTCAAGGGTGTGCGGCTCTCTTCCATTAAGATGATTAGACTGTGCACCGTAATCCGGAAACCGCACCCGGAAATAATCGGCAGCTGTGCTGTAAGTTTTGCTCAGCCACCTCTCAGTGGTCATGACCAGAGTGATCGCCTTCCTTTTTGTCATGATTCTCTTTCTCTTTTTTGGGGTAGAGATTCTTGACGCCATTCTTTTTACCATCGGTGTCCTCCCACTCGTGACGTTCGCAGGAAATGAAGGCAAACATACCGCCAATAGCGAGAATACTGAAAATGAGCTGTTTCATGTCGCCAGATTCCTTACCTGATTCGGAGAGGAAAGCAAGGCGTCATTCTGGCAGAATTTGCGTTTCAGCACGCTTGATGATTTTTGTAGACGTTTTTCACGATGCGTCCTTGCATCCTCATGTATCGTGCCACAGATTGTCAGCAGCTAACTTATATCAATTATGAATACTCCACTACTTGCCGCTAATTTATTTGGCCCCATCGCTCTCGGTGTCTCCGTTGTCATCGGTCTGATTTTTTTCGTCATCCTGATCAAATTCTTTGGAATATGGTTACAAGCACGCACTGCGGGTGCCCCGGTTAGCCTGCTCAATCTGGTTTTCATGCGCTTCCGTAAAGTGCAGCCCGCATTGATCGTAAATAGCCGCATTACTGCCGTCAAAGCTGGCCTGCCATTCACGACTGATCAGCTCGAAGCTCACTATCTTTCCGGAGGTGACATCACTCACGTCGTGTTGGCGATGATCGCTGCCGACAAAGCCGGTATTTCCCTCTCTTATGATCGCGCATGTGCGATTGACCTAGCCACCAAGGACACAGGTAAGACCGTGCTCGAAGCGGTTCGCACATCAATCAACCCGAAAGTCATCGACTGCCCGAACCCCGCCAGCGGCGTGACCAAGATCACAGCTGTCGCCAAGGACGGAATTGCGGTTAACGCCCGTGCTCGTGTGACTGTCCGCACGAATCTAGACCGCTTCGTCGGTGGTGCAACAGAGGAAACCATCGTCGCCCGAGTCGGTGAGGGCATCGTGACCTCGGTCGGTTCCGCCGTTTCCTATAAGGACGTTCTAGAAAATCCTGATAACATTTCAAAACTCGTTCTCGAAAAAGGAGTGGATGCTTCCACCGCCTTTGAAATCCTCTCAATCGATATCGCAGACGTCGACGTCGCCGATAACATTGGTGCACGGCTTCAGGCTGAGCAAGCAGAGGCCGACAAACAAGTCGCTCAGGCAAAAGCCGAAATGCGCCGCGCAGCCGCCGTCGCTGTGGAGCAGGAAATGTCCGCCAAAACCCAAGAGATGCGCGCCAAGGTTGTGGAAGCTGAAGCTGGAATCCCGATGGCAATCGCCGAAGCATTCCGCAATGGCAACCTCGGCGTGATGGATTACGTCAAGTATCAGAATGTCAATGCTGACACGAAGATGCGCGACAACATCGCCGGAGGTGAGGGAGAGGAGTAAGCACCCGAATCCTGACACCCAAATCCTGACTACTGACTCCCATGGACGCCATCCCCGAACAGGCCTATCTCCTAATCCTGTTTGTGGTGATTGGTGCCATAAAGTGGGTTCTTGAAAAGCTCAAAGGCCCACAGGAACCTCACGATGTTTCGGAGACACTAGAGGACATGTATGAGGATTTCCGTGAGGAAATCCGCCAGCGCCAAACGGAAGTGCAGCAGCCAGCCGCAGCGCCTCCACCCCTACCTCGGGCGCAGCAAAAACCACCGCCCGTCCATGTCCCCGCGACACCTCCTGCCAGTGCTAAGCTTGAAAATTACAAAGTTAAACAGGCTAACTTAAGCTCAGAGGAAAAGGCAGCTCTTGAAAGATTCCAAAACCTCGGAGGAAGTAAGCGCAGGCGCGGCAGCACGACAGGCTCCGTGCGCGATATGCTCTCCAGCCCGGACTCCGCCCGCAAGGCGGTGATCCTTAAGGAAATCCTTGGCGAGCCAAGATCCATGCAGAGAATCTAGCGTAAGTACGAGGCACAACGCCTCTTGAGAAGATCTACCAAATCCGGCGACATGTATGGAAAGCGATCTGGGATATCGAGCACGACGATTTGCTTTCCTCTTAGCGCCTTCCCAAAACCTTCATTTATCTTTCGGCGGTGGATTTTCTCCATGACAAAAATGATATCCGCCCATTCAACTTGCTCAGCAGATAATCGCACCTCGGCGTCCTTGGATAGGCCTGCGGAATCAGTTTCCAGCTGAGGATAGTCTGCAAAGATCACTTCGGCTGTAGGACTTCGCCATTTATTTTTTGAGCAGATGAAAAGCAGGCGTTGCATTAGATAAAACTAGATGACTCATCCCCAGCAGTCCATCCTCGACAGCGTGATGTTTCCTTTTTAAAAGTAAGGCCATGTTACGCGTCATGGATCGATATATCGGAAAGCAGATTATCTCTGCGACGATATTTGGCGTGGTGGTCTTGAGTCT
>JBGCEU010000214.1:0-8924 GCA_045106535.1 Akkermansiaceae bacterium
GAAACCTCACTCATCCAGACTGCGGGGCGCGCGGCACGTCACGTCAAAGGTGAATGTGTCATTTTCTGTGACGAGGTAACAGACTCCATCCAATCTCTGATCAACATAACCGAATACCGTCGCGCCCGACAAATCGAGCACAACGAACTCCACGGCATCACTCCCGAAAGCGTGATCCGCCCAGTTCAGGAGAGCCTGAGCCAAGCGACCAAATATGCCGAGGAAGCCGACGAGCTGAACCGCTCCGTTTTGAACGAAGACGAGGCAACCTACAACGCCACCCAAGTCATCTCCGAGCTAGAAGAGGAAATGCGCGAAGCCGCCGCGAAGTTAGAGTTCGAACGCGCAGCGCACCTGCGAGATCAGATCAAGCAGTTGCAGGGGAAGTAGGGCTAGGCATGGAGCGTGGGCATCCTGCCCGCATCTCACTGTCGTGCATCACGTCGGCTTGATTCTTCGCTTGATAGGCAGTTGCGGGATACAATCCCGCGCTCCATAGACTCAAGGCTTCGCCTCGAAATCGAATTTCTTATCCCCCACCCGCTGGATCTCCACAAAGAATGCCCCCAACTCACGTTCAAGAGCCAGCTGGCCGGTAAACCAGCATTCCAGATCCGTGACACCGGCATCAGCATCGGTCTTCACCGTGACAGTTGTCGCTCCTTTCGTAAGCTGGAGTTGCACAAGGTTCTTGCCGAGCCGGATAAAAGCTCGACCACCTCGTAGCCTGGCTAGTTTTTTGCGTTCAGCATCGATTTCAGTAGGCAGCAGACTTGCTGTGATCTGGTAACGTCCCGGCCTCAGAATATTCACCGACCAACTACCGGTGTGCGCGGGATAATCTTGTCGAAATTTTTCATTCTGAAGCCCCTTGAGCAAATCTAACACAACCTTCTGATAAACGACAGGTTGTGAGGATGGTGAAGTGTTGTCTGCATGGATTGTTTTTGACGGCCGCCAATCCATCGCGGTGAGCCTCGCTGGAATTTTGTCTTTTTGACCAACATCAAAAGATCGTGGATTATGCAGGGCAGGGCGAGCTTTCAGCCACCACTTCGCGTGCGCAGTGAGCATCTCAGCGTGAAGTTTCTGATGCTTGGAAATATCCAGAGGCTTGGTGAGATCCGGCAGCATCTCCTTAGTCGCTGGATAGAGCTCCAGACCATCAACAAGTGCATGCCCTTTACCCACTACGAGTGAGCCACGATGGCGGTGCTTATCTGGCGACTCACCAACAGGCCAGTTGGCTTTGTGGAAGACGCGAAATGTCAGAGGTGGTATTTTCCCAGAATTCAGCAGTGCCACAATTGCCTTACCCAGCTCCCCGTCCGTTCTCTGAGTTAAGAAATGCTCACGTGAGTCTTTGAAATTCTTTTCTTGTCCAAGATGCCACAATGAAGCTGCGCCAGCGTAGTGAAAATTTTTGATAGGCATCGCCCAACCGTCTTGGACACCATTCTGCGATACTACAATGCAGTATGTCTCTCGTCTGCTCGTTTTCCAAGCATGCTCAGCAAGGACTTTGATCTCCTTTAATATATCAACACTCTCTTCAGGGGATTCATTCAGAGCAAAGAGCAAGAAAGGTGTAGCCGCCTTCTCTAGGCAGCTTATTGAATTTTTTACATTTGATCTATACTGAGTTACCCGCTGCTTCTTTTCCCAGCTGTCCACAAGTCTCGCGTTTATCCATGCGTGCATAGATTTTGTTCTAAGAATAGCTGTATCATAACCTCTATCCATTGGTCGATATGGCGAAGCAGCACCCATCAACCAATGGCCACCATACAATGTGGTATAACCTGCAGCCTTAAAGCTCTCTGCCAAGTTGACTAATTTATCAGGTTTACGCCGCCAGTCAGCATGCCCCACCACACCACTGATCAACGGCTCTGATCCATACATCATTGCGGCTATGGCAGCATTTTGATTTGGTGAAACCCTTACATTCCAATCTGCAAATCGCCAGGAGGACTCCTCCGGGTCTTTGATCCCGCCAAGAAAAACTTTACTGATCCGAGTCTTCACAGAAAGCATGGTATTGTTGCTGTTAAACAGAATCACCATATTCGGCTTCTTGTCAGTAGCAGCTGCAGGAGTGATCAAACACAACCACAGTATCAACCTTGCCAACATGGTGATCATCCTACACGATCTAGTCATCATGCCAAGAACGCCGTTCAGAGTGCTATTTGTCTGTTTGGGAAATATTTGCCGTTCACCCGCTGGGGAGAATATTTTGCGGCATCTGATCAAAGAGGCCGGACTGGAGCAAGGCATCGAAATCGATTCAGCAGGTACGCACGACTACCATCCGGGCAAGGCACCTGACAAACGGATGACGCTTGCCTTGAAAAAACGTGGCATCACGAACATAGGGAAAGGCAGGCAGTTCACAGCGCATGATTTTTTTGACTTCGATCTCATTATTGTGATGGATTCGGAAAATTTGGAAAATGTGCGGCGGCTTGATCCGGAGGGCAGCTATATGCACAAGGTCAGGCGCATGACGGAATTCTGCACCGGGGAGGATTTCCAGATTCCCGACGTGCCCGATCCCTATTATGGAGGCGAGGAAGGTTTTGAGTTTGTCACCAATCTACTTCTGGACGGCTGCCGTGGCGTGCTGGAGCATATCCAGTCGGTCAGCCAGTGAATGCCAGTGTGTCCTCGCATCATGCCAAGTATGGAGCGCGGACTTGCAGTCCGCAACTTACTGTCGGGCGTCAGGCGGGAGTCTCCGCACGATAGGCAGATGCGGACAGGATGTCCGCGCTCCATGTCACCCAATATACACCAGAGTTTCCTCGCTGACCGCATCAAACAGCTCGACCATCTCCGTGTTTTTCATCCGTATACAGCCACAGCTGGCGGGTTCACCTAACAAATGCTCCTGATTGGTTCCGTGGATATAGATATAGCGCTCCATGCTTTTCGCGTTTTCAGGATCAAGCCCGTGTAATCTAAGTATACGGGTGAGCACCATATCATCGTCTGACGGCTCTCCATCCCAGATGCCGACAGGTTTCCTCGACTTAAACAACGTGCCGAGCGGCTAGCCCTCGCCTATTTTCTCCTGAATCACAAACCTTCCCGTCGGCGTGCAGTAGCTACCCTCTTCAAACCCGATGCCGTTAGCGGCACTGGAAATCGTGTATTCGGCAAGCACCTTATCATCATCTAACAATCGAAGTGTTTGTTCACCGATGGAAATGGATATGTGTTTCATGGTTCGTGTGGCGGGCGCAAAGTAGGACAAGTTTGCAACTTGTCGGCAAAATGTGTGAGTGAGCTATGCTTGGCTTGATTATTCCATGGGTTGACGACAAGTTGCAAACTTGTCCTACCGTGATCGCAGAGCCACGACAGTGTTATGCCCGCCCATGCCGACGGCAATCTTGAGCACGGTGGAGCCTTCCGCCGAGAGTTTGTTAGGCGTCAGGGAAAACGGATCACCGGGCGCAGTGATACCAGGTAAATTGGGTGGTGTGGACTTCTGACGCATATAATGAGTCAGGATCGCACAATCGAGCAATCCGCTAGCACCAACCGTGTGCCCAGTGAATGGCTTGAGCGGATGTAGGGAGTAAGCTTTATCTGCGGGAAGTGCCGATTGCATCGCAGCGAGTTCGGCTTTTCCGTGCAGCAGCGTCCCACTGGCATGGGGACAGATCGCAGCGATGGGTGGTTCATTTTCAAGATCAGCAACTGCCTGATCCAGACATTCACGCAGCCCTTTCCCATCGTCTGGCATCCCGATGGGTGAGTCCGCATCCGAGTTACACCAGTAACCTGTCATGAGCACCTCTTGGCTCTCACTGTCATTCGTTAGATGCCCACCGGGATAGGACGATTCTGCCGCCTGCCTGCGCTCGGCCAGCGCGTCTGTAGTTTCCATCACGATAGCAGCACCCGCTTCACCCGGAAAAAAACCACCTGCGTTAGGCGAGTAGGGATCGTTGACGTCCGAGGTCGCGAGCACGCCGGTTTTTTCGTAGAGTTCGATGACTTCCGGGATCAAGGGCAGCTCAACCCCGATGACAATAGCACGCTTGACCACGCCTTGCCTGAGCATCATCCACGCCATGCCCATGGCATCCAGACTGGCAGCACAGCCGCTGGAGATTACCTGCCAAGGGCCACGGATACCGAGTTCAATACTGACAGCAGACGCCAGCTCACCGTGCATGGAATTACTAGCAGCCATCAGACTAAATGATCGCCGCTCGGGCCAAGGAGCGACCCAGCCCGCGGCGTTACCTCGGCTGCTACCGACGATGATAGCCGCATTTGTTAGATCGTGATTTGATAGACTGGCATCACGAATTGCCTGACGGGCAACGTGTAGCGAGAGCATCGATCCGGGCGCCCATTTCCTGGATAACATGAGTGAGCGATCCTCAATCCACGCCGCGTTAAGATCTGCATACGGTGAGTCATTTCCGAACAACCCCGATAAAGGACGTAAAGCATGATGACCGGAGTTCAGAGCCGCCGCGTGAGCAGAAACACCATCGCCTAAACCAGTGGTCAGCCCGATGCCGGTGATGGCGATGCCCATAACTAACGAAACTTACCCGCAGCAAGGCGAGAGCGGTTTGTCACACTCCGTCTCAGGTGGCTGCATGGCAGGATTGGGTGCCTGCGCGCGGAGGTTGAGTTTGTCGATCAGTGCCAGATCCTTCTTGATCGCTGGGTTCTCAGCGGTCAGCAGTTTATCACCGTAAAAAATGGAGTTAGCACCGGCAAAGAAACACATCGCCTGACCCTCTTCGCTCATCTGGGTACGGCCAGCGGAGAGGCGAACCTTAGCCTTCGGGCAAGCAATACGCGCAATGGCGATCATCCTAACAACATCAAAAATATCAACCGGATTGGATTCGGCAAGGGGGGTGCCAGGCATCGGCATGAGTGAGTTAATCGGCACACTCTCAGGCTGCGGATTGAACTCGGAAATGACCTCAATCATTCTCAATCGATCCTTGGTATTCTCACCCAGCCCTAGAATACCACCACAGCAAATACTCATACCCGCGTCCTGCGCGTGCCGGATGGTATTGAGTCGGTCGTCGTAAGTATGTGTCGTGACAATATTCGGGTAGTGCTCAGGTGAGGTGTCGACATTATGATTGTAGGCTGTTACTCCAGCCTCCTTGAGAATCGTTGCCTCTTCTGAGCCTAGCTCACCGAGTGTGACGCAGACTTCCATTCCGAGGCTAGAAACGGATTCGATGATGTCGACCACCTGATCGAAGCGCTTGGTTCCCTGACGGACACCTTTCCAAGCTGCGCCCATGCAGAACCGAGTCGAGCCACTCGCGCGCGCAGCTTGTGCCCGCTCCATGACAGCATCCTTTTCCATAAGCCGCTCAATCTCGATACCGGAGCTATGACGCGCCGACTGCGAACAGTATGAGCAATCCTCCGAGCAACCACCTGTCTTGATCGACAGCAGCGTGCAGAGCTGCACCTCATTCTCTGGCCAGTTATCCTCGTGAACAGCACGCGCTTTTTTGAGTAGTTCAAAAAACGGTAAGTTGTGAAAGCTGGCAAGTTCCTCGTATTTCATAATTATTGTTAGAATAGATTAATCTAAATTAGCGCACCCAGCTGCCCGAAACTGACGGCATCTTACCGTGGCTAAGTGTACGGTAGTCTGTTTTACCCTTAGCGCCGATCATGGTGTTGCCTATGGCTCGTTTCCAATATGCACTCATGCTTTCGCCCGTATGGCAGCCCCAGCTTTTGCAGTAGGCATTGCGGGCAAATATACCTCGGCGGATGCGGCTTAGATCTTTCTCGTGAATCCACGCTTTACTCGCGCCCATGATTTTTGAGCTATAATCGAGCAAAAAGCAGTGTTTGTTAGAATGGCCAAAAAAATCAAATGTCACCACCGAACGCGATGGGTGGTTATTGAGTGCTGCAATTGCCTGCGGTCCTGTGCTTACCCAGCGTAATGTCACCCTTCTTTTGGCTGCGAGTTCATTAATCCAAGTAGTGTAGGGCTTGCCATCTTCACCACTTCGCATCGTGTAACCCGGGCGATAAACAATCCAGGTGATCGCCGCGTCTTTGCCATAAGCACGCCGGATTTCCACCATGCGCAGAGTGGATGCTCGTATGAAGTTTGCCCACCATCGATCATGCTGGTCTCTCTCAACACGGAGGTTTTCCCATTTCCGAAGTGCTGGCCCGCCACAAAGGATAACGTGATTTTTTTCAGCTGCCAGCAGCCCGGAAAACCCCGAACAAACAAGCATCAACAGGCAAATAATTCCAACGCGCATGGGTGGAGAATATCGTAGCGGGACTAGGTCATGTCGAGGCTAAAGTCCCTTCTTAAGCCGGCCTTTGACAAAAAGGAAAAAACCGCAGTCCCATGAAGGAACTGCGGTTTTTTGAAATGCAACTGTGCCAACTGATTGGCTCTTTGGCTAGATTATCGCTTGCGACGAATAATCAGTGCCATACCGGCAAGACCAAGAAGTGCCGCAGAGGATGGCTCGGGAACGCAATCCACATGTCCGATAACACGAAAGTTATCGAGAGCGATGCGAGCATTGCTTTGGTAGTGAGTGTCAGTTACGAAAACAGCGAACTTGTAGTTGTCCGAGCTACCAGCAGCGCTGGTGATTCCCAGTGAGCTAACATCAAATGTAGTGTCTGAACTGGCAGTCCATGGGTTACCTGTCCATGTCCCAGTGGATGTGCCGCTGTCGAAATTCTTGACGAACTGACCAGATGTAGTGATCTCAGTGCCATTTTTCCAGATACGTAGAGCTACTTGGTTAATAGCATACTTTTCGCCGTAGTTACCGACATCAAAGTTAACTTCTTTAACGCTGGCGACGGCTTCATTGGCGAAATCAACGCCGAAGATTACGCAGTCGTTAGCGCTCCATCCGCCGAAGCAGTTGGCGCCATAGCGTGAGTTGTCCTCACTATCGTTTGTGCTCCAGCTGTATCCGAGACCCTCGGGATAGACATTGTGTGGAGTAACGCAATCGATTCCATTGTGCTCAGGTTTGAGAGTCTTCGATCCTGTTTTGCCGTCTTTAAAATCCCAGTGTGCCAGAAGTCCAGACTGCGCAAATGCAGCTGATGGAATGGCCGCTGAGATAGCGATCAATAGTAGTGTTTTTTTCATGTTGTTGGGTTGTTGTTGTTGGGGGGTTATTTGGAGGGAGCTGGGTAAAAAATACCCAGACCAATCAATCTGATGTGCGGCAACCTCACCCACAAAACCTCAACAAATAAACGTTAGAAGAAATGCTTGATGGATGCTGCACACCGAACAAAGCATTTTCTAACCACTTTCCACGAAATTGGCAATTTTCTCGATTTCCCACCAATTAAGCTAAGCCTAACAAAAACAATTCGTTATTTTTAATTAATCTTAACTATAACTAACAAAGAACATATCAAATAGGCTCAATCCATGAGCTAAACCTAAAAATTACAACGATTAGCATCATTCATTGGATTATTCGTTACAGAATAATAAATAGATAATATAGCTTAATATAAATGACTCAATAAATATTCAACATATGATAACTATCAATCACTATTTGTATTTAATCTTAATGTCAAAATTTGCAGTTCTAGTAAACAGAGCATCTATTCATCGACTCCAAGACAAATAATTACGCGTTGCATACCGTGGGAATTCAGTGTCTGGAGATACGTTTCCAAGCGGCGAAAGCCTCTGCAATCATCCACGCCTCAAGCAGCAAAGAGATCGATCCTATTGCCACGAGAAGCCACCTTCCTTGCTCGACCCAGCTTTCTGTCGATCCAATGGCCTGACCAAAAATCTGGTATCCCATCGCCCAGGCGGGCAGAACGAGCATGAATAATGCCGGCACGACGACGAACCACACTGGAACACGCTGACGCCGCATCCAGAAGATGATGACTAGAAACGCGAGCCCGCCCAGAAGTTGATTAGTCGCACCGAATAGCGGCCACAGAATGAGCCCGCCAGTTCCTGGAGGTTTGCCCTCCGCAGCAGGAAGGGATGCCATCCAGCCAGCTACCAGGACCGCGAAAATAGTAGCTCCGTGCTTGTTAGCAAGCCAGGTGATGGGATTTGCCGTCAGAACAGGCGTCGCAGCGGTCTGAGTCGCGTCGCTTTTCCTGATAAAGCAGCCTGCCAGTTCTTGGACGACATAGCGCTGGAGCCTACACGCCGTATCGAGTGTCGTTGCTGCGAAGGACGCCACAAAGACCCCCATCAGAGCTGTTGCAAATCCAGCGGGCACACCCAGTGCTTTGATAAAGTTTGCCGAGCCATCAACGAACGCCCCCACCTTGGCACCGAGTCCTTTCATTGTTGCCCAGCCAGTATAGCGCGAATCCCAGGCATCAGATCCTAACAGCACACTTCCTTTTTCCGTAATTCCGAGTCCCAGACCCGCAACACAGGCTAAAATCACCAAAACGGCAAGAAAGCCTTCGGTAAGCATCGAACCATAACCTACAAATCTGGCATCGCTCTCACACTTCAACTGTTTGGAAGATGTTCCCGAGGAAACAAGGCAGTGGAATCCAGAAATTGCACCGCAGGCGATGGTGATGAACAGAAACGGAAAAATGAGAGGCAGCTGCTTGGCACTCAGCGATGACTCAACCGCGGGTGCGACAATCTCAAGATCAGGTCGTATTCCGTCAATAGGTGCTCCCCCGAAAATACCGGCATAGATAAGCCCAACGACGATTAAGGCGAGAGCACTCAGCAACTGGAGTGCATTAATGTAGTCACGTGGCTGCAGCAGAGTCCAGACGGGCAGCACGGATGCCACATACGAATAACCCAGCAGAAAAACTACCCAAGTCATCAAGGGCCATTTCATCAAGTAATGGTTCATCTCTGCCAGCCAGCCCGTATCACCATACCAGACGGACAGATACATCAGAGC
>JBGCEU010000215.1:0-36595 GCA_045106535.1 Akkermansiaceae bacterium
ATTGCCCACGCCCACGGGCTGCCACTCATCGTGGACGCCACATTTTCAACGCCCTATCTAACAAACCCGTTAGCGCATGGCGCGGATATCGTGGTGCACTCGCTAACAAAATGGTTTGGTGGTCACGGAATTGGGATTGGCGGTATCGTCGTGGATTCTGGAAAATTCAACTGGGCTGGCGGCAAGCACCCGCTGTTTGACGAGCCGGACACATCCTATCACGGGCTTCGGTGGGGGCATGATTTGCCCGATCCTCTGGCGCCGCTGGCATACATTTTGCGTATGCGCACCGTGCCACTGCGGAACCTTGGTGCGTGTATCGCGCCCGACAACGCATGGCAGTTCCTGCAAGGAATCGAAACCCTGCCACTACGCATGGAGAGGCATTGCGAAAATGCGCTCAAGGTGGCTGAGTATCTGAAAGGGCATGACGCCGTCGAGTGGGTGCGCTTCCCCGGTCTCGAGGATGATCCTGAGTATGAGCGCAACCAAAAGTATCTCAAGGGCAAGGGCGGCGGAATGGTTGTCTTTGAACTCAAGGGCGGCAGTGATGCTGGTCAGAAATTCATCGAGTCTCTGCAGCTCTTCTTGCACCTCGCGAACGTTGGGGATGCCAAGAGCCTGGCGATTCATCCTGCGACGACAACTCACAGTCAGCTGAACGCGGAGCAGCAACTCGCTGGCGGTATTTCACCTGGATTGATTCGCCTCAGTGTGGGGATCGAAAATATCGACGATATTATCTCCGATCTCGACCAGGCTTTCGCAGCTCTATCCTAACATTTTTACAGATGAAAAAATATCTCCTAGGTTTGTTCCTGTTGCTGACTCTCTGTGCGAATGCTGACCAGAAAGAGCTAGATGCCTACTGGGCGGAGGTCTCTCGCACGGTTAAGGAAGGTGATTTCCAAGCCTACAAGGCAACATGCCATCCAGGCGCAGTCCTGGTCAGTGGCTCAAAAAAAGAGAGCTACCCACTTTCCAAAGCGTTGAAGAGATGGAAAAAGGAATTCGATGACACCAAGGCTGGTACTAGAAAATCAAGCGCCTCATTCCGTTTCGAGAAGCGCTTTAATGATGCGACAACAGCATTCGAATCAGGAATCCTGCTCTACGAGTTCTCCACCGACGATGGTAAGTCCGGCACCGAGTATGTTTTCCTCGACGCGCTGTTAGTAAAGCAAGGTGGCAAGTGGCTCATCATGATGGAGTATCAGAAGGGTGCCGCCACGAAGCAGGACTGGGAGAAGCTAAAGTAGTTCACAGGTAAGCTTTTGTTCCTGAGGCGACTGCTTGTGTGCGAATTGCTATCTATAGTTTTGTAGGCCTGATTTCAAGGAGCTGCTGACGGACTGTTTCCTGCGCTATCTAGATTTTGGTGCTATTCTTATTGTTTTATGTGAATCACAAACTTGATTTTGTGAGTATCAGTGATCCTAACATAATTATTTTTTACAAATCAAGTCATCTTCAGAAGCTGGCACGCAAATAGCTGTGTGGTGTTGTTAACTTACACATCACACTACAATGAAACTCAACAGAATCGTAACGCAAATCCTCTCGCTGGGCATGGCGGGAGCCTCTTTTGGAGAACAGCTTGATCTCGAGAAAGACTCGCTCAAGTTTGGATTTATCAAACTAACAGACTGCGCGCCTATTGTTATTGCTAAGGAGAAAGGGTTCTTTGAAGCAGAGGGCTTACAGGTTGAAGTTATTGCTCAACCTAACTGGAAGCAGCTTCTAGATAATGTTATTACAGGCGAGCTTGATGGCGCGCATATGCTCTCTGGTCAGCCAATTGCAGCCACGATTGGCTTTGGGACTAAGGCGCATATCGTTACGCCTTACACACTCGACCTGAATGGCAATGGAATCACAGTATCCAACGAAATTTGGGAAGGTATGCAGGAGAATGATGAGAAACTACAGTCAAAGACGCCTCCTCATCCGATCACTGCTGCGTCACTTAAGCCTATTGTGGATGAAGCAAAGGATTCAGGTAAAAAGCTGCCGATGGGTATGGTTTTTCCTGTATCTACGCACAACTATGAGATCCGTTACTGGCTGGCAGCCGCAGGAATTCACCCCGGTATGTATACATCGACTGATCTTAAGGGCTTTACGGATGGTGATATTGAGCTATCGACGACACCGCCTCCGCAGATGCCCGCGACGCTTGAATCTGGAAAAAATGTAGCTTACTGCGTGGGTGAACCATGGAACCAGCAGGCGGTTTCTAAAGGTATTGGTGTTCCAGTGACCACAAATTATGACATTTGGAAGAACAATCCAGAAAAAGTTTTTGGTGTTACGAAGGCCTGGGCTGATGAGAATCCGCAGACACTTATTGCTGTAACGAAAGCACTCATTAAGGCTGGGAAATGGCTTGATGCCACCAAGGATGGTAAGTTTCTCAATCGTGAGGAAGCATGCCGGATTCTCTCACAGAAAAACTATGTAGGCGCGGATTACGATATTATTAAAAACTCGATGACTGGATACTTTTATTTCCAAAAGACTGACAAGCGTGCAATGCCTGACTTTAATGTTTTTTTCAAATACAAGGCCACGTACCCTTACTATTCTGATGGTGTTTGGTTTTTAACTCAGATGCGCCGTTGGGGGCAGATTACAGAGCCGAAGTCCGCTGAGTGGTATGATAAAATTGCCAAAAGTGTCTATCTTCCGGATGTTTATATGAAGGCGGCCAAGATGCTCATTGAAGAGGGATACTTGGCAACAAGTGAAATTCCAGCAGATGACTTCGATGGCTACAAGCCGCCGACAAAAGAATTCATCGACGGTATCGAGTACGATGGCAAAAAGCCTCTCGAATACCTCAAGGCGCACAAGATCGGAAACAAAGACTGATAATTTCTTTTCATAACATGCAAAGAGCCCTGGCAAGGGCTAGGGCTCTGTAGCATGGAATTATGAGTCTTCGATTTCGCGCGTTCTCTTTCATACAAATTTTAGTAGCTGCCTTCCCGCTCGCCTCCTGTCTGCATGACTAATTCACTTAAGGATAAAATTAAATATGGGCTTCTCAAGTTCATTGATCTTAGCGGCTTCAAGGTATTTGACCCGCCAGTGCGGCTCGCTTTTGGTGAAGACCCTAAAAAGCAGATTAGCGAAATAGGAAAATACATGATCCTACCAACTTTGTTCGTAGGCATTTGTGTTCTCATGTGGGCTGCCATCGCTCCTACCCATAAGACAAAATCAGGTGCCGTTCCGACGCCCGCCAAAGTTCTTGTTGCCTACAGTGATAATAACCGGCTGAGTGAACGTGAAGCTGAGAAAGTTGAGGATTTCGAGGCTGCTGGAGAGGTGCGCAGTGCGCGGCTAGCTGAAGTTCAAAAAAGAATCCCCGAACTCCAAGCCAAATCTGCGGAGCTGGAGAAAAAATCCAAACAAGCCGCCACGGAAGGGGAGAGAATTACTGAGAAAAAACTCGCTCCACTTGAAGCGAAGCTGGCATCTCTCAGGGCAATCCATCAAGAACAAAAGGCAGCACGTAAACTATCCTACGAATCACTTGCGCAGCAAGTTGCTGCTAAGGAGTCATCAACCGATGAAATACTCACACTCGCTACAACGCAGAAAGCTACTACGGAAGCGGAGAAAGAAAAGGAAACCCTGTTAAAGAATGAGATAAAAGAGATTCGTGATAATCCACCTGAGTCCATCAAGGCCGCGCAGACTGCTGCAAACAAAGTTGCTGATGAAATTCAGCACTACAAGAGACGCTTGGATATTTTAACTGTTGGCAATAAAGAGGCAAAAAAACAACAGTTGCTTGCAAAAATAGCAGAGGATGAAAAAGCGATCACTTCATCCACCGATCCGAAAGAGATTGCAAAACTAACAAAAACAATTACAAAAAATCGTGAAAATGCCGAGACTCAGGATGAGAAGAAGTTTGCAAAAAACGCGACGATCGCGTGGCAAACAAAACGCTCGCTCGCAACGGTTTTTGTAGGTTTTGTTCTCGCTGCGATGGTCGCCATTCCGCTCGGCATCATGTGCGGACTGAATAAGATCGTCATGGCATGTATGACACCGATTATTTCGATTTTCAGACCTGTATCTCCTGTTGTATGGCTGCTGATTTTTCAGATCGTAGTAGGCGCTTTATTCCTGCCTGATCCTGCAAAGCACCCTCTCTTTGTTTCCATGAATCAGGAATACTGGTTTGGCTGGATAAAAAACCCTATTTCTTTTTTAGAAACGAATCCCGCGATGATTTTCTCTGCCTGTACTGTCGCCATGTGTGCGCTTTGGCCAGCACTCGTAAACACCGCGCTCGGTGTCTCCGCGATTGATAAAGACCACCTGAATGTAGCTCGTGTTCTTAAGCTTGGTTTCTGGTCGCGTCTTTTCAAAATCATCATTCCATCGTCGCTGCCACTGGTTTTTGCAGGGCTGCGCATCTCGCTGGGTGTCGGCTGGATGGTTCTCATAGCTGCCGAGGCGCTCTCATCCTCAGATGGCCTTGGTAAATTCGTTTGGGATGAATATCAGAATGGCTCATCACAGTCATTTGCGAACATTATCCTAGCCTGTTTCATCGTAGGGATCATCGGCTTCTTCCTTGATCGTGTCATGATCATTCTCCAGAAACTCGTCTCTTTTGATGATGGTTCCGCAACTGCCTAAGCAACACAGCATTTTTCAGTATCATGAGCTATCTTGAAATCGATCACGCATCAGTCTCCTTTGGACCAGTATCTGATCGCACGCATGTTTTATCAGATATCAACCTTTCTGTTGAAGAGAATGAATTCGTCGCGGTCATCGGATTTTCAGGTTCTGGTAAGTCCACACTCATGTCTTTGTTATCGGGCTTGCAAAAACCGACAAAAGGTGAGGTGCGTATGGATGGGAAGGTGATTAAAGAGCCTGGCCCGGATCTTGGTATGATGTTCCAGAACTACTCACTGCTGCCATGGCTGACAGTAAATGAAAACATTCGCCTCGCGGTAAAAACCGTTTTTCCAAAGCTTTCAAAAAAAGAAATTACTGAAAAAATAGCGCACTACGTCGATATGGTGAAGCTCTCTCATGCGGGGGACAAGCTTCCTCAAGAGCTTTCCGGTGGTATGCGTCAGCGAGCTTCTCTAGCACGGACATTGTCTCTCGATCCCAAGGTTCTGTTGTTGGATGAGCCACTGTCCGCTCTTGATGCCTTGACCAGGTCTGAGCTCCAGGATCAGATCCTAAACATTTGGGAAAGTTCTAAGCGTACAGTGGTCATGATTACCAATGATGTGGATGAGGCTGTCCTTATGGCGGATCGAATCGTGCCCCTTACGATCGGCCCTCAGGCGACTCTTTCTGAGCCTTACTTCGTAAATATGCAGCGACCCCGCGATCGCCACACACTGAACGATCACCCAGAGTTCAAGCGGCTGAAATCTGAGATCACCACTTACATGATGGGGATTAATCAGGACTCTAAGAATTCTGCTAAAGAAATTATCGCAATGCCTGATGTGCGACCGAAAAACTTCATGCCGCCGAGCGGTCAAATCCGTCTTAAAAATAGAAGGTCTCAGCCTCGACCTGTCTAACAAAGGCGTTACATCCAGAATATTATGAGTCTATCCGCCATTACTCCTGAAGCCAAAGTGCGCCGCGCTGTCGAGATTTCTAACCTCGTTAAGGAGTATCCTAATCCTTACGGCGATGATTTGCGTGTTGTGGAAAATTTTAACCTCAATATCAAGGAAGGTGAGTTCATTTCGCTGATTGGGCACTCAGGATGTGGAAAGTCAACAGTCCTGACAATGCTAGCGGGGCTGAATGAGATTTCTGATGGTGGTATCATTGTAGGTAATAGGGAAATCGATGGGCCAGGGCCGGATCGTGCCGTTGTTTTTCAGGCACCGTGTCTCATGCCTTGGCTAAATGCGTTTCAAAATGTGATGCTCGGCGTGAAAAACGTTTACCCGCATGCCTCAAAAGCCGAGCGCAGGCAGATCGTAGAGCATTCACTCTCGGTGGTGGGGCTGGCAGATGCGTTTAAAAAATACCCACGTGAACTTTCTGGGGGTATGCAACAACGCGTCGGAATCGCACGTGCGATTGCTCTACAGCCTGAAGTTTTGTTGTTAGATGAGCCGTTCGGTCGCCTTGACTCGCTGACACGGATGGAGCTTCAGGATGTGATTATCGATATTTTAGCGAGAGAAAAACTTACGGCAATGATTGTCACTCATGACGTTGACGAGGCTGTCTTTATGGCAGACCGCTGCGTTATGATGTCGAATGGCCCTCTCGCTGGTGTTGGTGAGATTCTCGAAATTGATTTTCCGCGCCCAAGGAACCGCAATGATGTTTTTCATGACCCCATGTTTTTTACATACCGAGAGCACCTTCTCTCTTTCCTCGAACAGCGTGCACATATCAAAAGTGAAACCCGTGTTCACAATCGTGAGAACACCATAAGCTTTACGCATAAGAATCAACTCACAGAAGATGATTCGTCACTCTCGACAGCTATCTAAGATATAATCCCGATTACCTTCCTAATTAATGCAAAAGATGAAAACAAATACACTACTAGCAACTAGCCTGACTGTATTATCAGTCGCTCCACTCGCCCAAGCCGGTTCTGACCCGGTTATTCCAGCTCAGCCGTCACCGGAAGAAGCAGCTAAGCAATTTTTTAAACTGAACGGTAATATCCGGACGCGATATGAATTCCGGGAGCAAGATGGTGCAGATGCGTCCCATGCCCTGACCGCTCGTGCACGTGTAGGTATAACACTTGGAGATTTTAACGGTTTTTCTGCTTTTGTAGAAGGTGAGGCGACTTACGCACTTATTGACGATTACAAATCGAATCCTACAGGAAGTAAATCTACAGAACCTTTTGTTCTTGGTAATACGGTTATTGGAGATCCTAACAATGCTGAACTCAATCGTGCATGGTTGCAGTATGAAAAAAGCGGCTTTGCATTTAAGTTAGGCCGTCAGCGAATCATTCGCGATTCGGCTGCATTTATTGGAAATGTCGGCTGGAGGCAGAATGAACAGACATTTGATGCTGCGCAAATCAGTTACGAAAAAGATGACTTTAAGATTTCTTATGTCTATTCGGATCGAGCGCTACGTATTTTCGGTGCCGATGCTAACGATGCTTTGCCAGGACCACCACTGCGTGCGTTCGAGGGAGATTTTCACTTCCTAGACGCAAGCTACAAGACTGGAAGCGGAAATTTTGGAGGTTATGTTTATCTCATTGACGTCGAGAATAACGCCAACGTAGGGAAGAGTAATACCTACGGTGCGTTTTTCAAAAACGATAGCTTCCATGTCGAGTTCGCTGGACAGAATGGCACGAGCAACCTCGCAGCTGGTGACTATGATGCGGTCTACGGGCATGTCGTTTACACAAAGAAACATAAAGATTCTGCATTCTCATTTGGGGTAGAGTATCTTGGGGAAGATTTTAAAACGCCCTTCGGCACCGTGCATGCATACAACGGATATGCGGATGCTTTTATCCTAAACCGTATTGGACTTAGTGATAGCGGCGGAAACTACGAGGGTATTACAGATTTTTATGTTGGTTATACTCAGAAGGGGCTTCCTTACGGTCTGGTACTTAAAATGACAGCTCACTACTTTATGGACGATAGCATGGATCAAGCTTACGGTTCAGAAATCGATGCCGTGCTTATCAAAGCTTTCAGACCTGATCTCAAGGGGGTCATCAAGGCGGCTTACTTTAATGCGGACAAAGGTAGCGGCTACTCTGACATCCAGCAGATTTCCATGGGGATGAACTACTCGTTTTAGTTGGATGTCGGAAAAAATTCCACGGATGACTGAGCTCGTCTTTACGGATGAGCAAAAAAAATACTTGGCTGAACGAATCAAGGCCAAGTTTCCAGCCCTCTATTCTGGCAATAGTCAGGCTGCTGTCAGTGATGAGGAATCATTGCACGGCACCCCCATTGATGAACTCTGCAAGGAGGAGCTCATTAAGTATGAGCAGCATGGACTCGATGTCTGGGATCATATTGTTGCTAACGCGGCGGTTGATGAATTTCCCGAGCCTGCAGATATGTTCCGCTACAAGTTCTATGGCTTGTTCCATGTTAAACCAGCGCAGGATTCATTTATGCTGCGCTGCCGTATTCCAGGCTGCCAGTTGTTAGCATCTCAGCTGCGAGGGCTAGCGGAAATAGCGAGCGACTGGGGTGGCGGCTATGCTGACATTACGACGCGTGGGAATTTTCAAATCCGTGAGATTATGCCACGCAACACTGTGGACACACTCATCAAGCTCACCGAACTAGGTCTGACATCCAAAGGGGCAGGAGCCGATAACGTGCGTAACGTCACCGCATCACCCACTTCGGGTTTTGATGGCCAAGAGCTTTACGATGTCTTGCCTTTGGCGAAGGCGATGCATCACGCGATTTTAAACAATCGTGACCTGTATGGGTTGCCGAGAAAATTTAACATTTCCTTCGATGGCGGCGGTATTGTCAGTGTCTGCGCAGATACGAATGACATCGGTTTTTACGCGGTCGAGGTTGGTGCTGATCAGGTAGACGAGCCTGGTGTATATTTCCGGCTCCAGCTATGCGGTATCAGTGGTCATAAACAGCTGGCGGCCGACTGTGGTCTTTTGGTGAAGCCGGAAGAATGCGTCGCTCTCTCTAGTGCTATTCTGCGGGTCTTCATCGAACACGGCGACCGGACGAACCGGAAAAAGGCACGTTTGAAATACCTCGTTGATTACTGGGGTGTGGATAAATTGTTAGAAAAAACGCAGGAAAAACTCGATTTTCAACTTCGGTATCTTCCGCTCAGCCAGTGTGAGCCTGAGCCGGTCAAAGATCGCCAAGCGCATTATGGAATCCGCCCACAGAAAGAAAGTGGGCTGAACTACGTCGGAGCGGTGATTCCTGTTGGACGGATGTCACCCGAGCAAATGGAGGCAATCGCCGCACTTGCGGAGAAATACGGAAAGGGCGAACTGCGTCTAACTGTTTGGCAGAATATCATTATCCCGCACATTGCCGATGCGGATGTTGATGCGGTAAAATCTGCGCTGATCGACATGGGCTTTCATTACACCACCACTGCAATTTCTGGTGGGCTTATCGCATGCACTGGAAATACGGGCTGTAAATTTGCAGCTGCTAATACGAAAGGTCAGGCTGTCATTTTGGCGGAGTATATCGAGCAGCGTTGCGAGCTTGATCTGCCTATCAATATCCACCTCACTGGCTGTCCTCATAGCTGCGCCCAGCACTACGTAGGTGACATAGGGCTCCAAGCAACGCCGTGTAAAATCGATGGTGAGACGGTGGAGGGATACCACATCGTTCTCGGTGGCGGCGTGGATGATAATCGCGCCATCGCAAAGGATATTTTCCAATCCATCCCCTTTGAGCAAGTCCCGCCGTTGATCGAAAACATGCTCACCGTTTACCAGTCATCACGTCAAAACAGAGAGACCTTTGCCGCATTTACACGCCGTCATTCTGAGGCAGAACTTCAATCTTTATTCCAGATAGCCAACCATGCCTGAAGTACTAACAGAAAAACTTATCCCTGAGGATGCCCCCTTTTCACAGCCTCAGCGTGAGTGGCTCAATGGCTATTTGTCGGGGCTTCTTGAGCAGTTCACATCATCGGCAAGCAGTGATGTCGATCTGCTTCCAGTCACGATTATTTGGGGATCCCAGACGGGCACAGCTGAGGGGCTTGCAAAGAAATTTGCCAAACTTGGAAAAAACTCGGGGCTTGATTCCACGCTCATCGATGGCGCCGAATATGCCTTGGGAAACTTACCCAGCGAAAGCCACCTCCTCATCATCACGAGCACCTACGGTGACGGCGAGCCACCTGATAACATGCTCGCATTTTGCGAAGCTCTGAATGCAGATAGCGCACCGAAGCTCGAAGGAGTAAATTACTCGGTTCTCTCCATAGGTGATTCCTCTTACCCTGATTTCTGCCAGTGCGGCATTGATATTGATACGCGGCTTGCCGAGCTGGGAGCTAAGGCAATCACGCCGCGTGTGGATTGTGATCTTGAGCTGGATGAAGACTTTGCCCAATGGACTAACAGTGTGATTTCATCTCTCGGGCAAGCGGCACCAGCTGACGTGGTCGACGAAGACGAGGGTTATAACAAAAAGAATCCCTTTGTCTCGAAGACATTACGTAACGAGAACCTCAACGATGAAGATAGTGAAAAAGCCACGCACCATATCGAGCTTTGCTTAAAAGACTCGGGGCTCAGCTACGAGGCGGGCGATGCCGTGGGGATCTACCCCGTGAATGACTCTGGGCTGGTCGATGCTTTTCTCGCGTTGCTACCCTTTGATGGCACGGAAAGGGTAGAAGGCGATATTTCACTGCGAGAGACTCTTTCGAGTAACTATGAAATCCGTAATCTCAGTATTCCTTTGCTCAAAACCTGGGCGCAGAAAACTCAAAATAAGGAATTGATCGCCCTGAGTCAGGACAAGGCGGAAGCGAGCTCCTTCATGTGGGGGCGTGACATCATTGACCTTCAGCGCGAGTATCCACTCAGTTTCGATACGCCGGATGACTTCCTTGCACCTCTTAAGAAATTAGCTCCTCGCCTCTACTCCATTTCCTCCAGCCCCAAGGCACATTCAGATGAGGTTCACGTCACCGTGGGTTTCGTCAAATATCAATCCAAGGGCGAGCTGCGTAAAGGTGTCTGTTCATCTTATCTAGCAGAAAAAAGTGAGGAGATAGCACCGCGTGTATTTATTCACTCGAACAAAGCCTTCCGCCCGCCTGAAGATCCTGCCACGCCGATGATCATGGTTGGGCCTGGCACGGGGATAGCTCCTTTCCGCGCCTTTCTCGAAGAGCGACGGGCTACGCAGGCGTCTGGAAAAAACTGGTTGTTTTTCGGTAATCCGCACATTGCCACAGATTATCTATACCAGGATGAACTTGAGGGTTTTCAAAAAGAAGGCTGGCTCCAGCAGCTTAGCACGGCATTTTCTCGCGATCAGGAAAATAAAATCTACGTGCAAGACCTGATGCGCAAGCATGGTGAGCACTTGTTCGCTTGGCTGGAAGAGGGGGCAAGCTTTTATGTCTGCGGAGATGCCTCGCGCATGGCCAAAGATGTAGATCTCGCCCTACACGATGTGATAGAAAAACACGGTAAACTATCGACAGCTGAAGCCTCTGAGTATGTGGCAAACTTGAAAAAGCTGAAGCGCTACTCCAGAGACGTTTACTAGAAATGGCAGTATCTTCCAGTATCGGTGGGGTCAATTTGATTGATGAATTGCTAAAAGATCAGCAGTCACTCACGGCTGTTGAAAAGTTCAGCCAACTCCATGACCGTGGCGCTCTTCCCCAGCAGGAGAGCTACTACCGTAAGCTCATTCCCGCGAAGTCGCCGGGCGAGGGCGAGCAATACTCTTTTGAAGTTAATCTTGATGCCTGCACCGGATGTAAGGCGTGTGTCACAGCCTGCCACAGCCTGAATGGGCTTGATGAACATGAGTCCTGGCGCGATGTGGGTGTCCTTTTTGGCGGCACAAAAATTAAGCCTAAACAGCAGACAGTGACCACCGCCTGTCACCACTGCGCTGATCCAGCCTGTCTGAATGGCTGTCCAGTGCTGGCTTATTCTAAGGACAAAAAAACTGGGGTTGTTAGGCACTTGGATGATCAATGCATCGGATGCCAATACTGCATCCTTAAGTGCCCCTACGACGTGCCGAAGTATAATCCACGGCTCGGTATCGTGCGCAAATGTGATATGTGTATCGATCGCTTAGAGGAAGGGGAGGCTCCTGCCTGCGTGCAAGCATGTCCAACTCAAGCCATCACCATCAAGATCGTAAAAGTCGCTGGCTTAGCTTCTGGAAAGACGGATTTCATGCTGCCCGGTGCATTTCGGTCTGACTACACAAAGCCGACTACAAGTTACATGGGTTCTGGCGATTTGCCGGAAAATATGGCACCGGGTGACGTGGAGGATCTCACTCCTGAGCACAACCACACACCGCTCGTTGGTATGTTAGTTTTAACGCAAGTCTCCATCGGGGTGATGACTGCTGCCTGGATTTTTTCTAGCGCGGCTGCCAGCCCATGGATGTCTGTGGCGGGGCTTATTCTTGGGTTTTTAGGAATGGCGAGTAGCTTTTGTCACTTGGGTAGCCCGTCAGGCGCGTGGCGGGCATTTTTAGGTTTAAGGAAGTCGTGGCTTAGCCGGGAAATCGTCGTGCTTGGGACGTGGTTCCCCCTCGCGATGGTACACACAGCGAGTTTCTTCTTCGGATTCCTTAGTCCATTGCTTGTCCTAACAGGATATGCGTCATCTGCCATGGGGCTGCTGGGTATCTTCTGCTCGGTGATGGTCTATGTGGATACACGCCGCGAATTTTGGAATTTCCGTCAGAGTGCTTCACGTTTTTTCGGAACCGCATTGGTAAGCTTTAGTATGGCATCTGCTGCGCTCGGTTTTCATGCTGCTATTGTCATCGGTAGTGTTATTATGTTAGGGAAAATGGCTGTCGAGGGAGGATCTCTATTGCCCTTTAAGCAGACCGTGAACTTGCATAGCCGCAAGACAGCTCGCATCCAGCTTATTACCCTGCGTGGTACGCTGCTAGCGCGCGCTGCACTTGCCCTAATCGCGGTGACCGTTTTTGCGATAGCGGGCTCGTTGACCAGTGTTGTCATTGTTTCCTTGCTTTGTATAACCCCATTTCTGCTAGGTGAATTTCTCGAAAGGAGCCTTTATTTTCGCGCCGTTGCTGCTCCGCGTATGCCCGGTGCTATGATCTCACGACCCGACATCCACTGATGATTGAAACACGTTTACCATCTCCGTTCATCCAGTGGTCGGGCACAAAAACTATTGAGCTTGTCAGGAAGCCGGGTGGTTTTGGCCTTGGGCAGGTGCCCAAGCGGATCACTCCAGATGCCACCACAAATATGGTGTGTGGGTTTTGCTCAACGGGCTGCGGGCTGAAAATTCACCTGAGTGAAGGTCAAGCGGTCAATCTGTCGCCCTCCACAGACTACCCCGTCAATATCGGTATGGCATGTCCGAAAGGTTGGGAGGCGCTAGCCCCACTCTTCGCGGATGATCGTGCTACCCAGCCGCTTGTTAGGAAATCACCTGGTGAAGAATTATCACCCTGCAGCTGGGATGACGCGATGCAGACTTTTTGCAAACGTATAAAGGGAATCCAAGAGAAGCACGGCAAGGGGTCGGTCGCATTTATCAGCACTGGGCAGATCTGCACGGAAGAGATGGCGTTTCTCGGAAGCCTTGCAAAATTTGGCATGGGGCTCAAGCACGGCGATGGCAATACTCGACAGTGCATGGCAACGTCAGTGGTTGCGTATAAACAGAGCTTCGGCTTCGATGCACCGCCATACACATATCAGGATTTTGAACAATCAGATACCATCATTCTGATAGGCTCGAATCTATGCATTGCCCACCCCATCATGTGGCAGCGTGTGCAGCAGAATAAAAATAATCCCCACATTGTAGTAATCGATCCACGTAAAACGGAAACGGCAGTTGCCGCAACCCATCACTACCCGATCTTACCGAAATCTGACCTGCTGTTTTTTTATGGTATCGCGCATGTTCTGCTTAAGAATGGATGGGTCGATTTTGAATTCGTTGAGAAACATACAAATCGCTACGAGGAATGGACAGAGCACTTAGCGAAATATACGCCTGAAAAAGTCAGTGAGGCGAGTGGTATAAAGGTGGAAAAGATCCATGAACTCGCCGAACTAATCCACCACGGGAAACGTGTTTCATTTTGGTGGACAATGGGCGTAAACCAAGGGCACGAAGCTACCCGCACGGCGCAGGCGATCATCAATCTCGCGCTGATGACAGGCAATATCGGTAGACCTGGAACGGGTGCAAACTCGATTACTGGTCAGTGCAATGCCATGGGTTCTCGGCTTTTTAGTAACACGACTGGTTTGCTAGGTGGACATGACTTTACTAACTCGAAACATCGCACGAAAATTGCAAATTTGTTAGCGATTGATGAGACATGCATTCCTTCAGAAAACAGCCTGCCCTATCATAAAATTATCGATGGGATTGAGGCTGGAGAGATCAAGGCCCTATGGATACTCGCGACGAATACTGCACACTCGTGGGTGCAGCAGTCTAAGCTGTCGAGCCTTTTTGAAAAACTCGATTTTCTCGTGGTGCAAGATATGTATCACAGCACGGAGACCGCCAAGCTGGCGGATTTAGTCCTTCCTGCGGCTTGCTGGGGAGAGAAGGAGGGCACCTTTATCAATTCAGAACGTAGAATTGGCCTTGTCAAGCAGGTCTCAAAGGCACCGGGTTCGGCTCTATCTGACTTTAAGATTTTCCGACTTATCGCAGAGTATTGGGGGTGTGGTGAGATGTTTCGTCAATGGACTGATCCAGAGGCGGTTTTTCAGATTTTAAAGAAAATCTCACGCGGCCAGCCCTGCGACATCACTGGTATTGAGGACTATCGAATGATTGACGAAAAGGGCGGGATTCAGTGGCCGCTTTCCGAGAATACAACTCTCAACGATAATCAGCGTAGGCTCTTTGAAGATCACCTTTTTTACCACCCAGACCGGCGTGCCATTTTTCACTTTGATCGTGCTGCAGAGCTGCCAGAGACAACATGCTCGGAATACCCCATTATACTTCTCACCGGAAGAGGTAGCTCAAGTCAGTGGCACACGCAAACCCGCACTGCAAAGTCGACCATACTCCGGAAACTTGCCCCATTGGAATGTTATGTCGAAATCAATACCGAAGATGCTAGCCGCCTAGGTATTTCTTCTAACGATAAAGTTGCTGTCGGTTCCCGTCGAGGTTCGGTTGCCGTCATGGCATTTGTCACCAATACCGTACAGCCTGGGCAAGTATTCATGTCCATGCACTATCCTGAGACAAATAGGCTAACTCAATCCTCATTTGATCCCCATTCTCATCAGCCGAACTACAAGTATTGCGTGGTGAGAGTTTCTTCAATAAAAGTGGTTTGATAGAATCGGTAATTAACAATTAAAGAGAGTACTTCAATCCGGGGCGGGGGATGATGGTCTCGCATTGCGGGAGCTTTTCTTTAAGCTGTTCTGCGAACCATTCCGTGGCTTCGATGTCGCCGTGGACGAGGAAGGTTTTCTTCGGGCCTACGCGGAGGATGTAATCTAACAAGTCGTCGCGGGTGGCGTGGCCTGAGAAATCGAATACCTCCACCGGGCAGTTGAACTGAACGGGGTCTTGCTCGGGATCGAGGTTAATGAGGTCGCCGCGTTCTCCGGCGCGAATGTGTCCGGCAGGTGTAGCTGGGTCTGCATAGCCAACAAAGAGCAGTGAGTTTTTAGGGTTGGTGATGAAACCGCGTGCAAAATTGTTTGAGACGGTTTTCTCAGTCATCATACCGGAGGAAAGCGCGTATATGCCGCCCGGTTGGTAAACGATGGGGGCACGCTTTCTGCGTTTGCCGCCTGTTTTCACTTCCATGTCTTCAAGGATGCGGAAGCCTGGGAGGTTACGGGGTGTGGAGTCTGCGAAGTCGTCAAAAATGTGGGTCATCTTGGTGCTCAGGCCACCGATGTAGGTGGGAGCGTCGGGGATGAGTCCTTGTCGCTTGAAGCGGTCGATCATAGTCAAGACCTCCTGGGTTTTTCCCATGGCAAAAACGGGGACAAGCACGGATCCGCCGCCTTGCAGGCAGTCGTTGATCGCCTTTGCGAAGCGCAGTTCTTCCTTCTCGCGGGTGTATTCCGGATCACGGGGTGACGCTCCGCGTGTGGTTTCTATAATTAGTGTATCGATATCCTCTTCCGGGAGATTGGCTCCGGGGATGAGGGTTTGTTTTTCAAACTGAACGTCTCCTGTGTAGAAGATGCGTTTGTCGAGGGTTTCTAACAAAACGCCCGCTGAGCCGAGGATGTGACCGGCATCATGGAAGGTGGCTCGGACGCCTTCAGAGAGGTTAAAAGTACGCTCGTAGGGAAAGGTGCGCCATTTTTTCTCAAGTCGGTCAAGCTCGCGGTGTCCGTAGAACGGGTAGTCCGTAATGCCGAGTTCCACGCGCTTGCTCTGCATGACGTTTACGGAGTTGTGTAGCAGTGCGTCAACGAGCTTGGAGGTGGCGGGCGTCATGTAGACCTCGGCATCCGGCTGATCATTCATCAGCACAGGGAGAGATCCAGAGTGATCGAGGTGTGAGTGCGAAACGAAGATGGAGTCGATGCTGTTGGGTGGAAGCTCGTAGTGGGCGGGTAGTGAGTCTAGGCCATCCTCTTTTGGGTGCATGCCCGAATCGAGTACGATGCGGTGGCCATCGAGTTCAACCAAGTAGGAGTTGGCGCCAATTTCGTTTTTTCTGAGGAGGGACTGGAAATGCATTGGAATGAATAATTGAATGATTGCAGAATGAACGATTGGTTCACTGGCTGCTGGGAGGGTTTTTTTTGCCGGTGAGCAGGGCTTTGGCCTGGCCGATGAGGAAGATGGAGCCGCAGATGAGGGTGGGGTTGTTGCGGGTTGGAAACCCGCGCTCCATGACCTCTGCGAGGCTGTTGTGGATGGTGTGTGGTGTGTTGACCGGGAGTGCGGACTTGTATTCCTCTGTAGCTAGCGAGCGCGGAGAATCGATGGGGGTGAGGTGCAGATGCTCTGCGATGGGCGCTAGGATAGCGAGCACCTTCTCGGTGTGTTTTCCCTCAACTGCGCCGAAGATGATGGTGGCTTTCTGGTCTGGATATTCTTCGTTCCACGTTTCCACCAGTGATTCTGCAGCGTGTGGGTTATGCGCAGCATCGAGTATGATGTTAGATTCTGGTAGGTGTTCAAATCTGCCAGGCCACGTGACTTTGCCGAGTGCCTGGCGAACGATGTCTGCATTAAGTGGTAGCCCGATTTTGTGGCAGGCAGTCACGGCGAGTGCTGCGTTGTCTCGCTGATGTGCTCCGGGGATATTAATGTGGTAGCCTGTTAGGGGTCTGCGTATGAACTCGATGGGGCTGATTTTCTCGTTGGCAGTTTGCTCGATGACAGCGCGCGCGCAGGGATCTTGCTTTGCACTAATGACGGGTTTGCCTGGTACAATGATGCCTGCTTTTTCAGTCGCAATCTTTTCTAGTGTATCACCCAGCCATTGCGAGTGATCCATAGCGATGGGTGTGATGACAGCTATATCGGCTGGCACTGCCGTTGTGGCATCTAGTCGACCACCCATACCTGTTTCCAGAATGATAAGCTCACAGTTTTTTTCGCGGAAGTAGCGCATCGCCACGGCGAGTGTAAGCTCAAAAAATGTCGGGTGTGTTTCCCAGTCGGCGACATGCTTTTTGATGTCTGTTAGGTATTTGGCAATTGTTTCCTCGGGGATCATTTTGCCGTTTACCTGAATGCGTTCCCCGTAATGCACTAGGTGAGGGGAGGTGAATAGCCCTGTGCGTGTCCCGCAAGCGCGAGCGATGGCGTCTGCGATGGCGCAGGTGGAGCCCTTGCCGTTGGTGCCAGCAACATGAATCACTTTGACGCTGGGTTTGGGGAACGAGAGGGTTTCCCTAAGTAAGCGGCGAGGTTGCTCCAAGCCGAGCTTGATACCGAACTGTTGAGTCGAGTAGAGCCAGTCGATCGCCTCTTGATAATTCATCTGCACAGGATGGATGAGCTTCCGGTGTCTGGAAACTGAATGCCTTAAGGCAGCGTATATCTTAATAATTGAGCGAGCTTCTCCCGCAATTTGCGGCGTGGCACAATGCTGTCGATCAAACCGTGCTCAAGCATGAATTCGGCGGTTTGGAATCCCGGGGGCAGATCCTGGTGGGTGGTTTCCTTGACCACGCGTGGGCCGGCGAATCCTATCATACATTTCGGCTCGGCGAGGTTGATGTCACCTATCGTTGCGAATGACGCTGTGACACCGCCTGTGGTTGGGTGTGTCATCAGAGAAATGTAGGGGAGTTCTGCGTCGGCATGGCGTGCTAGTGCGCCGCAGGTTTTGGCCATTTGCATCAGGGAGAGCATACCTTCCTGCATACGTGCACCGGATGATGATGATACGATGATGATTGCGCGTTTTTCAGCGGTGGCTTGCTCGATTGCGCGCGTGATTTTTTCCCCGACTACAGACCCCATTGAACCTGCGAAAAACTTGAAGTCCATCACGGCGATCATTGCGGGTTTACCTTCGATTGTTAGGGAGCCTGTGACGACGGCATCGTTGAGTTTGGTTTTCTCACGTAGCATGGCGACTTTGTCATCATACTTTTCAAACCCGAGTGGGTTTTTGGAGAAGAGTCCAGCATTGGTTTCTTCGAAGCTGTTAGGATCGGCGATCACACTGATGCGCTCATGCGAGTTCATCAGGAAGTGGTGCTCGCACTTTGGACAGACTTGGAGGTTCTGTTTCAGGTCAAGCGTGTGAATCATTTCACCGCAATCGCCGCACTTGGTCCACAAGTCGTCGGGCATGTTGTCGCGACTCTTGCCCTTACCCTTGAGAGGTGGTTTGTTGAAAATACCCATGTTGTTGGGAAATTCTAAATTCTAAATACCAAATGCCAAAGCTAAAAATCTAGTAACTGCGCCCCCAGATGGCGCGGCATGAGGTGGGCTCGCCTGTCAGCATGCAGGGGGCGGGGGAGCCGTCTTGCTGATCAATTGGTAAACAACGGATGGCGATCTTGTGTTTTTTGGAGATTTCCTCTTCCTGCTCGCGGCTTCCAGCCCAAGGGGTGACGAGCCATCCCGGCTGCTCGGCTTGCCAGTGCTTGTCGAAGGTTTCCATGTCGCCACACTCGGAGATGTTCTCATCGCGGAGTTTGGTGGCTTTTTCCAGAAGGGTGTTGTGGATCTCACCAAGGATTTCAGAGGCGTTACGGATAAAGTCTTCCTTGGGTATGAAGTCTTTTTCGTTTGGAGCCTTGTCACGCCGCTGTAGGCAGACCTTTGAGGACTCGATGTCGCGTGGGCCGATCTCAATACGAATCGGTGCTCCTTTTTTCACCCACTCCCACTTTTTGACTCCGCCTCCGAGGTCGCGGGTATCGACGTGGACACGGACGGGCTGGCCGCCGTAAGTGACTTCACGGCGCAGGATTTCGGCAAGCGCTTTGCAGGAGTCAATTACGGCATCTCGACTATCTTCCTTGGGGGTGACGGGTATGATCACAATCTGAGATGGCGCCACGCGAGGTGGCAAGACCAAGCCGTCGTCATCGGAATGCGCCATGATCAGGGTGCCTATCAGGCGGGTGGAGACGCCCCAGGATGTGGTGTGGGCAAGCTGCCGGGAGCCGTCGCGTGCTGCGAAGGAAATGTCCTGGGCCTCGGAGAAGTTCGTGCCAAGGTAGTGCGAGGTGCCTGCCTGGATGGCTTTTCTATCCTGCACCATGGCTTCCACTGTTAGGGTCATGTCGGCGCCGGGGAATCTTTCAGCCTCGGTCTTCTCTCCAGGTATGACTGGGATGGCAAGGTGATCACGGAGGAACTCGGTGTAGAGATCGTGGATTGTGCGTGTTTCCTCAATAGCCTCCTCTTTGGTTTCATGAGCTGTATGGCCTTCCTGCCAGAGGAACTCAGCGGTGCGCAAGAAAAGGCGGGGACGCATTTCCCAGCGCATGACATTGGCCCATTGGTTGATCAGGAGGGGGAGGTCGCGGTAAGATTCGATCCAGCGTGAGAAAGCGGCACCGATGATGGTTTCGGAAGTAGGACGGATGACATAGGGCTCGTTTAGCTTACCTGTGGGGATCATCTTGGTTTTGCCGTCTTCACCTTTCTGCGCTTCGAGGCGATGGTGGGTAACTACGGCGCACTCGGTGGCAAAGCCCTCGGCGTGTTCGGCTTCTTTTTCCAAGTAGGAAAGTGGAATCAGCAAGGGGAAATAAGCATTTTGGTGCCCCGTCTCTTTGAAGCGGGTATCAAGCTGCTGCTGGATATTTTCCCAAATGCCGTAGCCCCATGGCTTGATGACCATACACCCTCGGGTTTCTGAGTTTTCCGCAAGGTCGGCAGCGCGGACGACCTGCTGATACCATTCAGGAAAATCTTCTACGCGAGTGGGTTGAACTGCTGATTGATGCTGCTTTGCCATGTCGGCTTTTTACAAACCACAGCCCGGACATTTTCACAAGTGCGTTGTGTGTGCACCTATCAATAATGATACTTTTTCTCTGATTGCCTGCTCATATTGCAAAATCACAATGCCAACACAATGAATCCACGTGAAAAAAACTATAATCTTTCACCCTTTCTGCTGGTCAAACCGCGTTCGAATTTCATATTCTCTTTGAAAGCCGAATATTACTATGAAACGCTCACCTGTATCCCGCCCGTTGGTCGCCCTCTTGTTAGGAGTTTTTGCCCTGTCAACATCCGCGATGGCCCAGCGCTACAAAGTCGAGGCAGATAAACCTGATTTTGATGATCTGCAATCTCCTGAAGTCGGGGGGAACACAGGAAGGAAAAATTTTAAGCCTAGTGATTGGCTTGAAGCAGAGGTGAAGTTCAAGGTTGTTGCCTCAAGTGATAAGGTGAAGTTTGTAGACCGCGTGACAGTAAAATGGTATGTCGCTGCAAAAAACCCCGATGGTAATGGGTATGTCTTGTTAGAAAAAGAAATCAATCACGTCAACGTTCCTGTTGGGGAGGATATTTACAGCTCTGTCTACCTTTCACCAACAGCGGTCAAGCGGATCAGCGGAGGTGACCGTGCGGGCAAGAGCATTCTCTCGCACGTGGGGGGGCAAATATTGATTAACGGCAGTGCGCCAGAGGGCAAAACCGGATATTTCACTTCAAAAGGTAAACCAGGCTGGTGGACAAGTGGTAAGCTATCTCGATACGATAAAATTCCTTTGCGTAACAAGAATGAAACGCCCTTCAAATTTCTCTGGTGGGATCGCTATGCTGAAATTGAAGAGAGGCGATAAAAAATAGACCTTGCCTATCTGGCACACGGACATAAACAAAGTGCTTTCAATTCTCACAGCACACCAACAGATTTTCTAATACACACTCAATAATCATGGCAGAAGCACAAGCTACCGTTGCGCTAAATATTGGATCACAGCGTATCTCCATGGGGGTATTCGAGCCTTCAAAGAATGGCGGGCTGATCCTCAAGAAATACGATTCAACCTCGATACTTGCCGACCCTGCCGCTGAAATGGCGCGGTTGCCCCAAATTCGGGTGGCGGTGTCTGAGCTAGCCGAAAAGCTCAAGGTTAGTAGATCCACCAAACTCCGCTATGCCATTTCTGGTCAGGCGGTCTTTACGCGTTTTATCAAATTGCCGCCAATTGAGGACGACAATATTGAGCAGTTGGTTGCTTTCGAGGCGCAGCAGCACGTTCCGTTTCCTATTGATGAAGTCATTTGGGATTGGCAGCTCTTAGAGAGTGATGCTGGCGAGAAAGAGGTGGCCTTGGTCGCCATCAAAGGAGATGCTCTGAATGAGATGAACGACATCGTTCTGGAGTCTGGGCTCGGCACTGCAGAAGTGGATGCTTCACCGATGGCTCTCTACAATGCCCTCAAATATAACTATCCTGAGTTGGATGAGACTACGCTACTCATCGATATCGGAGCTAAAACGTGTAACCTCATCTATCTTGAAGGAAACCGTATGTTCACTCGTAGTGTCGCAGTTGGCGGTGCTTCGATTACCACTGCAATAGCCAAAGAATACGGCGTTAGCTTTTCTGAAGCTGAATCGCAGAAGTGCTCCAACGGTATGGTGGCACTCAATACTGCACACACGACACAGATGGACGAGCCCACAGCTGCTCTTGCCACAGTCATTCGTAACGCGTTGGGTAAACTGCCTGCTGAGATTGCTCGGACTACGAACTATTTCCGCAGTCAGCACGGAGGCAAAGCTCCGAAGCAAGTCCTTCTAGCAGGAGGGGGTTCTAATTTACCGCACATTGCCGAGTTCTTTCAGGAGAAGTTGCGCTTACCGGTTGAGTTTTTCAACCCTCTGAAGCGTGTTTCCGTAGGTAAGGGAGTCGATGTAGATCAGGTTTCGGCTCAAGCCCACTTGCTCGGTGAACTTGTTGGTCTGGGTTTGCGTGGAGTGAACAAAGCCTCGCTTGAAATTGATCTCGTGCCGGATGTGGTTTCTCGCGAACGTGATGTAGAGCGTCGCAAGCCGTTTCTTCTGGCTGCTGCAGCAATTCTTCTGCTTGGTCTTGCCGCCTGGGCTTGGTCTAACATGTCGGCTAATAATCAGGCCGCCGCTAACAATAAGGAGCTCCAAGCCAAAAAGGATCAGCTTAGTACAATTCACAAACCTCTTCAGGAACTCGCTAAAAAAGAGGCACAACTAAACCGCTTAAGTAATCAACTCGTTGATGCGCAACAGGCACGGGTGCTTTGGATCGATATTGTTGATGACATAGCTCATCATTTTGCGAGTGATACAGTGTGGCTGATCGATTTTGACCCAGTTGTGGCCTACGACCCCAACGCTACAGGTGAAGCGAAGGCTGGGCCGATTCAGTCAGTTGTTACCAGTGATTACCATAATTCCAGCAAAGGAAAGACAGGTCTTGCAGACTACAAAATTCCGGAACCTAAGCCCGCTGGCCGCCCCAAAAAGGGTCGCCCAGCTCCTCCTGCTCCGAAAGCAATGATCAATGCCATCAGGGTGCAGGGATTTTGGCGTGGTGAGACAGGTGGACACAATGCGGTCTACAAGCTCGTTGATCAGTTACGCACGGGTTCAGAATTCTTTAATGTGCCAGCGACTGAAAAAGCAGTTCTCTCTTTATCTACTAATAAGGAAGAAGGCGACTACGCAGCTCATTTTGTGCTGATTCTTCCTTTGAAAGAGCCTATCCCGGCTCCTGCCATAAAGAAATAGCATTAGAACTAATCCCATTTAACAGATGATGGGCACGATCCTGTGCCCGACACACAAAAACTTACAGAAGACAAACCATGAGTTGGATTCAGGAAAATAAATTTGTAGCAGGGCTCGCAGGAGTCACGGCAGTACTTGCGGGAGGGATATTCTTCTACGGAAACTCCCAAGGGAGCGAGTATGACGAAAAAGTGAGCCAATATCAGCAGCTCAAGAATGATTACCGCAAGCTACAGCAATCGAAACCATTCCCTTCGAATGGTAATTTACAGAGTAAAAAGGCAAACATTGCCAAGTATGAAGACCTGATCAAAGATGTAAGAGGTACTTTTGCTGGTTTCAAAGCTGGCGAGATGAAAAAAATCACCCCTGAGGAGTTCGGTAATCTCAGGGTAAAGATGGACAAGGAACTGCGTGCAGCATTTGGTCAAGAAACTACGTTGCCTGAAGAGACAGCTTTTGGTTTTGAGAAATACACAAGCGCCCCTCCTAAATCGGAGGCCACTGCGATGCTTGAGTATGAACTCAATGCCGTGCAGTGGTTGCTCACTCAATTGGCGAACGCAAAGCCATCTGAGGTGAACAATATTCTGCGTGACGAACTCGCTGTCGAGAAGGGAAAGCCTACTGCGGCACCTCAGCCAGTACGACGTGGTGGCAGGAATAAAAATCGCCGTGCGCCACAGGCCGCGCCTGCTAAAAAAGCCTACACCCTGATGCCCATGGAGCTCGCTTTCACCGGCACTGAGTCAACACTGCGCGAGTTTCTAAAGACAATGGTCAATTCCGAGCAATACTTTTTTGCGATCCGCGCACTCCGCATCCGTAACGAGAAGCAAGTAGCGCCTAACGTCAAAGATGCTGGTTTCCGCGGTGGCGGCGGAGGAGGAGGTGCTGCGCCAGCACCTGCTCCCGAAGACGATCCTTTTGCAGGAATCGCCCTTCCCGGAGATGAAGAAGAGCCAGCACCCGATGATGGGGGTGATGCTGTTCCTGTGCCTGCGCCCAAGCCTGCTGCTGGTAGCGGTGAGCGTATCTTACAGCAAGTTCTCGGAGGAGAGAAGCTTCACGTATTCATACGTTTCGACATCGTTTTTATCGAGGGTAATTCCGCGCCTCCCAAGGCTCAGCCATAGCGAGCTATTTTTACACCGCTAACAACACACTATTTCTAACAATACTATGTCTTGGTTTTCTGAAAACTACGAAAAAGCAATACTAGGAGGCGCTGCCGTGATAGCAGCTGGCCTCGGATTCCTTGTCTTCAAAGGTGGTGAAGATCCTTTTGTGGTCGAACCGGTGAAGCAGAATAATGATGTATCCGTTCCGGGAGTGAATCGCATGACCAAGGTTAAGCAGTCGCTCGCGGAGACACATATAATACACCAAGCCGACATGGATGGGCGCAAGGTCAATCTCTTCACAGGCGTGGCTCTCTACTCCAAAAAGGGAGATGCCGAAAACCCTGTAGATTTACTCAAGAGCAACGACGTGCATCCAGGTATATCTAATCAATGGTGGCTTAAATATGGCATAGATCCAGGCTTCAGTGATTCACCCGAACGCGATCCTGACGAAGATGGCTTTACGAACCGAGAAGAGCACGACGCTGAGACGGATCCAACAGATTTCAAAGCTAATCCGAATCCAATCTCCAAACTCAAGCTTGTAGATGTGAGCAAGAGTCAGGTACACATTAAGCCTCAGGATTTCGGTAACAATCAGTTTATGTTCAAACTGGAGAGTAAGGGCGGGGCAATGCTTAATCGCATGAGCCAATTAAATCCCAAGCCAATTGGTCCGGGTGCAATTATTCCGTTTGAGCGCCCTCTTATGAAAGACCGTTTCAAATTCCTCAATGTTGAGGAAAAGAAAAACGATCGGACTGGGGCGATGGATAGGGTCTGGTTGTTTGAAGATCAAAAACCTAACAAAAAGGGCGAGGTTTATCGTTTTGATAGCAGGGGGAATCTTGGCGGACTCAGGAATCGCGCACGTGGCATCATGGACTCTAAGGTTAAACTACTCCTTCAAGCCCTTAAACAGGGTGGTAATCCTTTTGAAATCGAAGAGGGAACTAGTTTCTCACTTCCATTCGATCCAAAGGCCAAGGAAAAGCCATACTTCCTGAAGAAAATCGATCTTGATAGTAATAAGGCCGAGGTCGAATATACTGACAAGGATGGTAAAAAACAAGTTCACGAAATGCCTTTCAAATAGGCAAACATTTCTCAAACATGCCGATGCGAGACAGTAAAGGCAGCTTAACAGACAACAAAAATAATCAAAAAAACGCTTCACAAAGCCGCCTCAAATCGGCAGAAACATAACACATCTATTATGGAAACCACACCTACGCACCTACCCAACCATGGAATTTTACGTTCCATGCGTCGTCCAATCAGCCAGAAGGCCGCCGTTTTGATGGCCGTGGCTGCCGCTATGCCCGTGGCTGCTACCGTTGCTAACGCCCAGTCAAGTATCGCTGCCAAGGAGATTGCACGTCGTGCAGCACTCGTCGCCGATTCTCACAAGCAGTTACTCGATGGCCGTGCCGCATTTGCAAAAAAGGACTACAAGAAAGCACACGATCTCTACGCCGAAGCGCTCAGATTATTGCCTCCTGGTCCAGCACTCGCTGACCGCCGTCATTCATACACGGGTCACCTTGGTGACGCAGCAGTCGCACTCGCTCAGGAATACCGTCGCGTTGGCAAATACGCTGAAGCTCGTCAGCTCCTAGAGAATGTGCTTTTGCGCGATCCCACAAACTTTGCAGCTAAAAAACAACTTGAGTATCTTGACGATCCAATTCGCACTAGCCCTGCTCTAACTTTTGAGCACACTCAGAACGTAAACAAGGTGCGTAAGCTCCTCTACATGGGTGAAGGATACTACAATCTTGGCCAATACGACAACGCAGAGGCTGAGTTCAAGAAGGTCATCCAAATTGACCCATACAACAAGGCTGCTCGCCGTTGGATGGAAAAGGTCGTTGAGACAAAATCGGATTACTACCGTGCCGCCTACGATCATACCCGTGCGCAACTTCTCATGGAAGTCGACAGAGCATGGGAAATTGCCGTGCCGCAAGAGCTACCTAACATCGGTCCTGATACCGGTGCAGGAGGCGGTCCTAGCAGCGGAGTTCAGTACATTCAGCAGAAGCTGAACAACATCATTATCCCGCTGGTACAATTTGATAACACTACATTGGAGGAGGCTCTTGACTACCTACGCCTTCGTGCTCGTGAATTAGATCCTGAACCAGACGATAGTCGTAAAGGTATTAACTTTATCATTCGCAGACCATCAGTCACTCCAGCAGGTGGTGGTGATTTAGATCCTGACGCAGCATTAGATCCTGATGCTGCTGGCCCTGGTGCAAACATCAGTAGCCTCCGCATTGATGAGCTCAAGCTGCGCAATGTGCCACTCGGCACGGTCTTGCAGTATATCTGTGATAAGACCCGTTTACGTTACAAACTTGATGAGCACTCAGTCATCTTGTTGCCACTGACAGCTGTTGCCGCTGATGATCTCTACACACGCAAGTTTGTTGTTCCTCCTGACTTCATCGCAAAGCTAATCGACGGTGATGGCGGTGGCGGTGGCGGCGCTGATGCTGATCCGTTTGGTGATGATGCTGAAGGCCCTGCACTTGGTGCACGTCCTAAGGCCTTGGAGCTACTGAAGCGAAACGGTGTTAGTTTCCCAGATGGCGCATTCGCAAACTACATTGCGGCTACCAGTACGCTGGTTGTTCGTAACACTCTCACAAATCTTGATGCTATCGAAAGTATCGTAGAGGCCATCCGAGGCCAAGGTCCACGCCAAGTGCGCATCATGACGAAGTTCGTAGAAATCTCTCAGGAGAATACTGATGAGCTTGGATTTGACTGGATTCTTAATCCAGCTGCAGGCAGGGGTATCGGAACTCAAGTTGTTTCCGGTGGTACCACTGGAAACGGCACTCTCCGTAATATCAGCGATTTCGGTAGCCCTAGTATATTCCCTGCAGGCTCGCAGACAGTATCCAACATAGCTACTGCCGGACTGCGTAGCGGTGATGCTGCGATTACTCGTGATAGCATCGCAGCGCTTCTTAACAATCCGAATAGGGCTTCCCAGAATTCGTCTGTTGCTCCTGGTATTCTATCGTTTACCGGACTCTTCACTGATGGACAGGTGCAGATGATCATGCGTGGTCTAGCTCAGAAGAAGGGCGCTGACATCATGACCGCTCCGAGTGTGCTCGCCCGAAGTGGTGAGAAAGCCACAATCGAGGTGATTCGTGAGTTTATCTATCCCACTGAATACGAACCACCAGAGCTTCCTAACAGCGTTGGTGTTGGTCAGGCTGGTGGCCAGCAGGCGCAGGGTGCTGCTATTTTCCCAGTTACGCCAGCAACGCCTACTGCATTTGAAACTCGTAACACGGGCGTCACGCTTGAAATCGAGCCAACTATTGGTGAGAACAACTACACAATTGATCTGCGTTTTGCACCTGAGATTGTTGAATTTGAAGGCTTCATCAACTACGGCTCACCTATTCAGAGCCCGGCAACGAACGCCGCTGGAGCACCTATCACGGTTACCATTACTGACAACCGCATTGAAATGCCCATATTTTCAACACGTCGTGTTACAACTGCACTTACCATCTATGATGGTTACACAGTTGCTGTTGGTGGTCTGATGCGTGAAGACGTGCAAAACGTTGAAGATAAGGTCCCAATACTTGGTGACTTGCCGCTCATCGGAAGACTGTTCCAAACCAAATCTGAGAATCACATCAAGAGCAACCTCATCATTTTTGTGACCGCTAGGATTATTGATGCGGCAGGAAACCCAATCAATGGTGGCAGTAGTGCAGTAACTACACCATCAACGTCTACTCCAGTTACGTCAATGCCGACTGGTGACACAGGTGGCCTTCTGCCTACTCCATAACTCATTGGAGCTACTCTAACCACAGGTTTTCAAACCCCGGTCGTTGAATAAACGACCGGGGTTTTTTCCTCATATATCTATGCCTAACCCGATCTATACCATTGGTCTCAGTGGGGGCATTGCTACAGGAAAATCAACTTGCGTGAATATTTTGACAAGTATTTTACCTGCTTGCACTGTGTTTGATGCCGATGCCTGTGTAAGAAAACTATATACTCGGAAGGATGTCAGAGCCGAGTTGATCGATTATTTTGGAACGGAAATAGTCTCCAGCAATGGTGAAATCAATAAAGCCGTGATACGAGAGCGTGCCTTTAATGACCTTGCCATAAAAAAAATGTTGGAAGGGGTTTTTCACCCCAAGGTGCGTCAGGAATGTCTTGCATTGCTCGAGGAAGCAGATAAAAGGAATGCATCACGCTTGTTTGTTGCGGATATTCCTCTCCTGTTTGAGACGGGATTTGATTTTGGTCAGTCGACCAATGTGCTGGTTGCCACACGTAGGCAAACCCAAATTGAACGACTCAAAAATCGCAACGCTTGGAGTGACAAAGAAGTGCATGCAGCCATCTCGGCGCAAATGCCCTTACAAAAAAAAATGCTAATCGCTGATACTATTTTCTGGAATGAAGGCTCCGTCACAATGTTGGAAAAACAATGTGAGCGCTATTTGCGCTCACTAGAGCTTATCTATTAATTCCGATACATAATTCACCTATCGTACAGAATATCTCAATTTATTATCAAGTTTATGAGTGAAGAAACCAAACAAGAGGAGCCATCAACGGACGAAACGACTCCAAAATCTGAGCAAGTAGCTGAGATTTCACCGCCTGCGGTGATCCTGCCCGAACTCCCTAAGCAAATTTCAATTAACGAATATCGCGTCAAAAGCCTTTCTGAAATCTATTCTATGCTTGAGGCGCTCCCGGTAAAGATACCTGCAAAGGCATCAAAAAGTCAGCTGGTTTTTGAACTGGTGTCTTTTTATGCAAAGGAAGGTGTCAAAGTCACCGGACATGGTGTCATGGAGCAAGCTAAAGATAACTATGCAATGCTGCGTGATCCCGAGAGAAGCTTCAAGACATCCCCCGATGATCTCTACATGAATGGCCACTTAATACGTGAACATGGCATTTTAGTAGGTCAGCGCGTTAACGTAAGCCTTCGTGCTCCGAAAGGGAGGGATAAGTACATATCAGTTGATGAGGTTCTCGAAGTAGAGGGAATACCAGTATCAGAATATGAAAAGCCCAAAGATTTTGACCATCTTACGGCAATGTTTCCTGACGATAGGATCATGCTAGAGAATACAGAGACTGGATTGTCACCACGTGTGCTCGATCTCGTGGCACCACTTGGAAAGGGTCAGCGCGGCCTCATTGTAGCGCCCCCAAGAGGAGGGAAGACTATTTTACTCAAACAGATCGCCAAATCGATTCAGCTGAATCACCCGGAGGTGGAGTTAATTATTCTCCTCCTTGATGAGCGCCCCGAAGAGGTAACTGATTTTGAGGAAACAGTAGATGCTGAAGTCTTCAGTTCGACATTTGATGAACCAGCGAAACGCCATGCTCAAGTGTCTGACCTAGTCATGGAGCGTGCCAAGCGCTTGGTAGAAATGGGAAAAGATGTAGTGCTTTTACTAGATAGCCTTACACGCCTCGCTCGTGGGCACAACAACTCCCAGCGGGGAGGTGGACCCATTGGTTCGGGAGGCCTCAGTCCGGTAGCTCTTCAGCAAAGCCGAAAGTTTTTTGGTGCAGCTCGAAACTGTGAAGAAGGTGGGAGTTTGACGATCCTTGCGACCGCACTCATTGAGACTGAGTCGAAGATGGACGACGTCATTTTTGAGGAATTCAAGGGAACAGGTAATATGGAAGTTCGGCTAGACCGAGAGCTTGCTGAGCAGCGTATCTACCCGGCAATCCATATTCCTCAGAGTGGTACTCGAAATGATGATCGCCTATACCATCCTGATGAGATGCAAAAGGTATTGGAGATCCGCCGCCAACTGGCATCTATGCCTATAGGTGAAGCAATGGAAACTCTCATTAACAACTTATCAAAAACGAGTAATAATACTGAATTATTGCTCTCAGGCCTCACGATTGGTCGCTCGAGGTAGTGAAAGCAGTTAGGTTAACCAGCATAATCATCGGTTTGTTTGATGGTTTTAACGTTCGAATAGGGTTATTAAACTAAAGCTAACTGTTTGTAAGTCATCTGAGCATCATAGTTTTTTTCGAAAAGCCGTGACAACTGTCCTCTGACACAATAAAAAAATCCGAGTGTGCATCAGCGTTGATAGTAACGTCTGTAAATGCCATGACTCAGAAACTTGATGGCTCACTTACCCATCTTCAAACTACGATGATAAAATATGAAAAAAGTATCTACTCTATTTAAAGCTGCAGCAGTCGCGGCGCTCATTCCTGCACTTGTAGGATGTGATGCTGAACCAGACAACAATGATGACGTCATATCAGCGGTCTTGACAGATCGTTATGACACTTCCGAACTGGCAGCTAACCCGGGGGCTACGGCAAGTATGCCTGGTAATATGACATCTGGAGATCTCATAACCTATATGCCAACAGCTGAGACTCTGACCGAAAACAATGTAGTTCTTCCTAAAACTGATGGGGAAGCAGATTGGGTGCTTCGCCCATCGAGTACAGGTAATTTTGTCATCGAGCGTCAACGCTATATCTACAGCAGTAGTGCATTGTCATCTACTATCGAGCTATCACCCATTGATAGAATCATTACGGCTACAGAATTTGACGCGGCGATGCTTTCTCTCGCGCAATCGGGAGCAAACAGAGCTGGCTCATTATCGTCCAAGCTCACTACAGCTAAATACCCAATTGATTCAGCTCAAATTTTCAATCTAACTCAGGACGAAAAAGATTCAATTCGTGAGGCGGTGCTCTCTCTCGGATACATCGCGGTTGACATGCCAGCTGCATTGGCTGTCGGTAGGGGAAGTAAAGATGGCGTGGTTCAAATCGACGTGGACAATATTGTTGTTCGTAGGACCAGACAGATTACTCACACAGTGGAGTCGACTAACCTAGATATCCTGCGTGACGGTATAATTGAGGGCACATTCGTGCTCACAGACACTTATTTTGACTTGGCGCTCGAAGCTAGTGTCGGTGACAACTTCTATCACGTTATTATTGCACGTATTCCTACATTCACCGAGAATCTTCAGGTGCAAACCATCGAGCCTGCCGCATCAGGAACATTTGTACTCAAGCTGGGAGATATCTCCAATTTTAATCCAAATCAATAGTCGTCTAATTAGACTAAACCCAAAACCAAATATATTATGAAATTGGCAAAAAATATGGCTCGTTGCTTCACCTTAGGCATAGCAATGCTCTCGATATCATGTGATTCCAATGATTCGGAAGATGATGCGCCCACGACAACAGCTGAGGCATTAGAGACGCTTCAGGATGGTGATAGCATTTTCTTCACCAGAACGGGAGGTGTCGCAAGTATATCTAGGCTTGATTTTGATGCCTCTGGAACGAGTGCCATTGGAGACGGGGCTGCGTTCTATGCATATGGAAAAACTGGAGCACAGAGATTTGTTGTTTCCTTATCAGGTGATTTCAATCCGGAGACCAGATTCCCACAAATTATTGCTAACCTACTTAATGCGGGTCTGGGAACTGAATTCAGGCAACTGATCTCATTCAGGAACGAGCCTGATTTCACCACTGCTGAATTAACAAGACTTATTTCTATACTCAATACGGCGGGTGCTGATGTCAGCTTCGCCAGTGATGGAAGTCTGATCTCTAGGTCGGCTCGTGAGTATACTTGTGTTGTCAGTTCCACGGAACAGGATCAAATATTAGGAACTATGGGAGGGATTTACAAATTAGATGTCAGGGCAAGAAGAATAGGATTTAGATTTCCAAGTAATGCTGAACTAAACGAGTTTCGTTTGCTGAGACCTGATTCACAAATCCCTTATGTCTTAGACGAGGAGATTGATGTCGAAAATATCGAGGTCGGATCTTGGATATTGGAGCTTAGTAGTTAATTCTGCTATCTCATCGAGAAATCGTTAACTCAGCCACCACAGTCGCGCGCCTGAATAGCAAGTGGCGTAAGACACTTCAGACGGAGCTCTGGCATATTGCCACAGTTCCGTTTTTATATTCTAACACTGAGTTTCATTCACTGCGTTGCTGACTTCATAAAGCTGCTATAAATATATTATTTTGATTGCCTGTCGCGGCCAATATTTGGCTTTGTTTTTTTGCGATTCATGGTGATGATCGCAACAGCAATGATCGATACACAGAGAGAGCTGGACGCATTTTTTAGTGAACGCTCGGAAGAATCCACCTGTTGCGCGGTGGATACAGAGGCAGATAGCTTACATCGTTACAGTGAGAGCCTTTGTTTGATTCAGTTCAGCGATGGTGATAAGCATATCTTGATAGATCCTCTGGCGATCGGTGATATGTCGCCACTATCTGAGTATTTAGCTAAATCCACATGTTGGATGCATGGTGCGGATTACGATATGCATATGCTGAAGCAACATCTCGGGGTAATTCCTCCTAGAGTATATGATACTCAAATTGGGGCTAGGTTACTTGGTGTCAGGAAATTTGGCTATGGTGACCTCGTCCAGCATTACATGGATGTTTCACTGGAGAAGACATCCCAGAAAGCTGATTGGGCTAAGCGCCCTTTGACATCGGTCATGGAGGAATATGCGCTAAACGATGTGATTTACCTCCTGCCGATGGCCGAAATCATTGTTAAGCGCCTGCATGAAGCGGGGCGTTACGACTGGTTTGTGGAAAGCTGTGAAGCTGCGAGAAAAAAATCATTTGAGAAAAAAGCTGAGAAAGAAGACCCGTGGCGTATCAAGGGAAGTGGCAAACTCCATCCGGAAGGACTCAATTATCTGAAGGCACTTTGGTATTGGCGCGATGCCGAGGCTGAGTCATGGGACAGGCCATCATTTATGGTCACTGGAAATAGACAGCTCATTGAATGGGCTATGAGCCTCGTTGATGGGAAATACCCGCAGCTCCCGCGTCATTATCGCAGTAGCCGTATCCGGAATTTTAAAAATGCCGTGGAGAAAGCACGTGCTGTCCCTCAAGAGGAAATGCCACAGCGTATTCGCGGTAAACGCCGCAGAAAAGATCCCGATTTTGAAGCGAAATTGGACACACTTATCGAAAAAAGAAATCAGGTGGCTGAGGAGCTCGATATTGACGGATCGATAATAGCCCCCCGAGCTCCATTAGAAGCTATCGCCGGTGGCCATGATGATGCGGATGCACAACTACTGAACTGGCAGCGAAAACTGCTTGGCATCTAGGCTGAAACAAGCTTGCCTAGAGCCACCATCAAATTTCGCCCCTATGGATTCTCAAGCCACAAGTAAGCCACTTAGATTTGGCTGCCCCGCCTGCGGCATTCGCTTGGTCGTTGATCAGTCGATTGCAGGCACAGAAGGGCCATGTCCCTCCTGTGGTGCGCGTATTGTCGCTCCTCCAGTCGAGGTAGCAAATAGCCTGGTGGAGAAAAAAGCGGCTCCCGTAGCGATCAAGCCTCGTTCGGCTAAGAGTCAAACTTCTGAAGGCTCCGGCAGCAGCGGAGGTGATCTGGCTACTTCTGCAAAACAAACGGTGCCTGAGCCTGTATCGAAATCACAAAGTCGTCGCCGCTCAGTGAGCCCTAATTCGATTGTCTCTGATAAACATTCAGAAAAACAGAACACGTTGATTTTTTTGAAAATATTGGTGGCTGTTCTAGTTGTAATTGCGATTGCAATTGGAACCTATTTCATTCTCAAAAACGCTTCATGATTAACCCCTGATTTGAGTGAGTCACGGTTCCATTTTTACTTGTCTATCATTATCAATTTCAGATAGCAAAAAACCCTTAAAAAGTGCGAAAGAAACTTGTCTCCGAGGCTGAAATTTAGGACATTTGGGGCGTCTATGTCCGATCCCGAAAACGCCCCTGAAAAAGAGCCCGAAAACGAAGCAGAAGCAGCTGATACCAACGTCTCTGACGCTCAGGAATACGGCGCTTCACAAATCGATAAACTTGAAGGCTTGGAGGCGGTTCGTAAACGCCCCGGCATGTATATCGGTGATCCGGATGTGCGTGGTCTACACCACTGCGTATTTGAAGTGTTAGATAACTCAATCGATGAGCATCTCGCAGGATACTGCAAAAAAATCAGCATCGCCCTGCACGTCGACGGCTCTGTTTCTATCTCGGATGATGGCCGTGGTATCCCGGTTGAAGTTCACCCGAAGTTTGGTATCCCGGCCGTTGAGCTTGTTCTAACAAGTTTGCACGCAGGTGGTAAGTTCGGACAGGGTGCCTATAAATATTCCGGTGGTCTGCACGGTGTGGGTGCCAAATGCGTGAACGCTCTCTCGGACTGGTTCAAGGCAGAGGTCAGCCGTGAGGGGAAACTACACTCAATTACATTCGAGAGAGGTGTCACGACTAAGCCGCTTGAGGTTGTTGGAGAAGTGGATGAAAACCACACTGGTACCTCAGTTACGTTTTTCCCGGACGCTACAATTTTTACCGATACGATTGAGTTTGAATTTGCAAGACTGGCTACACGCCTGCGTGAACTGGCATTCCTTAACCCTGGGCTGATCATCGAGCTAGAGGATGAACGCCCAGAGAGCGCCCAGAAAGAAGAGTTTTATTACGCAAAAGGAATCGAGGAATTCGTCGCTCAGCTAGGTGAGAGCAAGACGCTAGTCCATGAAGATCCTGTGATTTTACGAGGTAAGCGCAGTATTGAGATCGACTACGATGGCAAGGTCACCGAGGACGATGTTTTTGCCGATGTCGTTTTCCAATACAATGACAGCTACCAAGACAACATACTCTGCTTTGCTAACTCGATTCCCAATGCTGATGGGGGAACGCACCTCACCGGTTTCCGTGGCGCGCTAACTCGGGCAATCAACCAGTATGCGAAAGCGAATAAAATTCTTAAGGACAAAGATCCATCACTCTCTGGCGATGATGTGCGTGAGGGCATCATCTGCGTGATTAGTGTGAAGATGCCGAACCCCCGCTTCAGCTCTCAGACAAAGGATAAGCTGGTCAACGCCGAGATCGAGGGAGTTGTTAGCTCAATCGTCTACGAAGGGCTTCAGGCTTATTTCGAGGAAAACCCGAACCTCGCAAAGACCATTATCGATAAGGCGGTCAATGCAGCGCGTGCACGCGAAGCAGCACGTAAGGCACGAGAGACAGTTCGCAAATCTGTCCTCTCCGGTGGTGGGCTCCCTGGAAAGTTAGCCGATTGCTCAGAGCGAGACCCGGCCAAGTCCGAGATCTACATCGTGGAGGGTGACTCCGCAGGTGGTTCAGCCAAATCAGGTCGTGACCGAACTTACCAAGCGATCCTTCCTCTGCGCGGTAAGGTCATCAACGTGGAAAAAGCCCGACTTCATAAGGCGCTCCAGAATAAGGAAATCCAGGCGATGATTACTGCCATCGGTGCGGGTATCGGCGAAGGAGATCAGGAGGGCGCTTTTGACCTCGAAAAAGTTCGTTACCACAAGGTCGTCATTATGACGGATGCCGATATCGACGGTGCGCATATTCGAACATTGCTACTAACATTTTTCTGCCGTCACATGCCAGAGCTAGTCAAGGCCGGTTACCTTTACATCGCCCAGCCGCCGCTCTACAAGGTGACTCGCAAAAAACGTGAGGAATACATCGCGGATGACGATGCTCTGAACGAGATCCTCATTGATCTTGGTTCGGAAGATGTGCGTATGCGCCGCCATGGTGCGGATGACGAGGTGGCAAGTGACTTGCTAAAGAGCGTGTTGGATACACTCGCTCAGCTCACTCGGTTCACATCGACGCTTGAAGGTCACGGCGGCAACTTCCGTGACTTGCTGGAGCATGGGAAAGACGGCCATCTGCCCGAATTTATGGTGCGTCTTCGCATCGGAAACGAAGAGGAAATCACCTACTTTGATACTGAGAAAGAACTCCTTGCCTTTGCAAAAGATAACCGCGACTTGCGACTCTTCGATGAGGAGCTTACCGAGGAAGAGGAAGCGGAGTATAAGGAAAAATATGACGGCGTTCAGAGACGCGCAGTGAAACGCGAACTGCACGAGTCGACCGCTATTTCCAGAATCCTCTCACGCTTGAATGAGTTTGGTGTGCAGACCGATCCATTTTTCTCCGATGATAAGCCGATCTACGAACTGATAGAAGGCGATGGCAAGGATGCCGAGTCTCTGCCTGTCTTCAACCTTTTTGAAGTGCTTGATCGCGTGCTTGAAATTGGTCGCCGTGGTATGCGCATCCAGCGATTCAAGGGACTGGGTGAAATGAACGCCAAGGAACTCTACGCTACCACAATGGATCCCAATAAACGCCAATTCCTCCGAGTCCGCCTCGACGAGGAAAACGCGATTGAGGCCGACAAAATGTTTGATGTGCTCATGGGCGACATCGTCGAACCCCGCAAACGCTTTATTGAAGATAACGCACTCAACGTGCAAAACCTCGATGTCTAATCGATAACTTCAGCTGACCTCTTAGCCCCACAATAATTTCCAATGTCTGACGAACCCAAAGACTCTATCAAGCCAATCAACGTCGCCGACGAAATGTCGAAGTCCTTTCTGGACTACTCGATGTCGGTGATCATCTCGCGTGCACTTCCCGACGCACGTGACGGACTTAAGCCATCTCAGCGGCGTATC
>JBGCEU010000216.1:0-51921 GCA_045106535.1 Akkermansiaceae bacterium
ACCACGCGGTGGACGATGGTCATGCGGGCTCGGGGACAGGCACCCGAGGCTCGTGCCGCCTTGGGTGAACTCTGCGAGGCGTATTGGACGCCGGTTTATCGATTTCTTAAACGCGAGGGTCGCAGCGAGGACGAGAGCCGAGAGCTGACCCAAGAGTTCGTCTCCCAGCTGCTGTCGACAAGCACTTTGGAAAATGCGGATCCACGCAAGGGACGTTTTCGTTCCTATCTCCTGGGAGCCCTGAAGCACTTTCTTTCTAACAACCGCCGCGCAGAGGGTCGCCAAAAGCGTGGAGGAGATGCCGTGATTGAATCGATTGATTCAGGTGGTAGCATAACCTCACCTGGAATTCAGCTACCCGACCACGGCGCTACTCCTACTGACGCTTACTTCGACCGCCACTGGGCACTCGCCATCATGGACCGAGGGCTCACCACGGTTCAAAATTCCTTCGAGGAATCGGGTAAGTCTGAGCAGTTCGAGACACTCAAGCCGTGGCTCATGGGTGATGCAGATGGGCTTTCGCAACAGGACGCCGCCGCCGAACTTGGCTTGAGTGCTGGTGCGGCTAAAGTTGCCATTCATCGGCTACGTCAGAAATTTGGAGAGGCTATCCGAAGTGAAATCGCAGACACCGTGGACACTAAAGAGGAAATTCAGGAAGAACTCCGCTATCTCATTGAGGCTATTAAACAGTAAGTTTGTGTAGTGAGAATTGGCATGCTACGGACTCAATCTATTCCGCAGCTTTCTTCCCCCACTCGAAATTTTTACAGAGTAAATTTGGAATGTTTTGAGTCTTTGACCGTATACTTGAATTCAACTATCCTGCCAAAAATACGGATTTATGACCACCTATTCTAACCGACTGCTAACCTGCTTCCTCGTTCTTTGTTTTTCATCAGAACCCACAATAGCTGATGAAGCTGCCAAAGTCGGCGCCGCCTACCCAGCTCCGTTCTCGCGGCCACCGTCCCAAGGAAAAAATTACAACACCTGGCAAGATGCTAAAGGGCCTGATGTGGGCGAAACAAAGGTCGATATTAAACGCCTCCCTAAACGAGTTGATAACTCAAATCGCCCAGAGTTTCCCGCCATATACAAACAAAAGTGGGGCGCTTGTGGTCAATTCACCGCAGTGGCATCGATTTTCACATACGAAATGAATGTGCTGAACGGCACTACAGCCGACACAAATGCCACGCGCTTTCCGGCTCACTTTTCGTGGAACATGGTCAATCGGGCAAAGAATAAAGGCTCCGAAGCCTATCACGGCTGGGAAGTAGCCAAGCGTATTGGCATTCCCACAGCTAAATCATACGGCGGGGTGCGACTAAATAAGATCGGAGTCTGGCCAAATGGTTACGCGATTTGGCGCGAAGCCATGGAGTATCGAGTCTCTGGATACCGCTATACGCCCGCCAACACTGTAGACCAGCTCAACGAAGCGCGCGGTTGGCTATTTGATCGTAACCAGCCGAAAGCTAACAAAAAAACGATTGGGGGATTACTCGCGCTGGATGGTCGCATGGGCGAACTCAAAAAGGTGACCAAAACTATCCCGAAAGGTAATTACGCTGCCGGTGAGGACTTATGGATTCGCTGGGGACCCACAGGCTATGGCCACGGTATCACCTGTGTGGGTTACGATGATCAAGTAGGCTATGATGTGAATGGCGACGGCAAAGTCACCAACGATGTGGACATCAATAAGGATGGCAAAGTAACCCTCGCGGACTGGGAGCGTGGGGCATATATCGTGGTTAATTCCTGGGGCAATAAGTGGTCAAAGGATGGAAAAATCTACCTGCTTTATAGCGCGATGATTGACCCCACATGGAAACGTGGAAACTTCTTAGGGCGCGCGGAAGTGACCCGCTACCTTCCACGCACAACTCTCAGGCTCAAGCTTGCTTGTAGCGACAGAACTGACATGAGAATGTCGATTGGTATAGCTGGTGATGTTAAGAGCACCGAACCAGAGCATACATTCGCCCCACAAGCATTCAACGGCTGGCCGCTTTTCAGAGGAGGTGCAGGCCACGTCCCCATCGCGGGGCCGGGTGACAACACACCGATCGAAGTCGGGGTCGACATCACTAACCTGTTAAAAAAATTAAGTTCGAATCAAAACAGCAAGGGGAGACTTTTCCTAAAGCTAAGCCGTAAGGACGGAAGTGATGCCACAGGAAAACTTTACGAGTGCGCCATCCGCACTTATAATTTACAGGGAAATTTTCTGAGCGAATCCAATATTAAAATCAATAATGGAGCCTTTGGGAAAGAGGCATTCAATGTGTCTACACTCATCGGAAAACCCGACCGCAAGTAGCAGCGAATGATCCTTGTTTTAACGCGCAAAAAACATCATATATAATCCGTGTATGCATGATCGAAGAAAATTTTTAAAAACACTATCTTGCAACTACGTTGGCCTAACACTCACTACTAGTGGATTTATCAGTGGATCACGTATTGATGCGGCTAGTGCCCCGACGAGCGATTTCGATAACCTGACCAAGAGTTTACTGATCGATTGGTGTGACGGCATGCTTGCTCACCAGATTGACGACCCGGGAGATACAATCCATCATGGCGCACTCGCTTGCCCATCCTGCGAGCACATACATGGACGCTGCTGGGAAGCCGTTTATCCGTTGATGCGCGTAGCGAAAGCGACAGGTAAAAAAAAATATCTGGAAGCCGCCATTAAGTTATTTGATTGGTCAAAAAACGTCTCGGGTAAGGACGGAAGGTGGACAAACGACCTAAAACCTAAGTCTTGGCATGGCACTTCCATTTTTGGGGCTATTGCACTCGCAGAAGCAATTTATTACCACGGTGATTTACTGAGCAAAGATCAACTCGTAGCATGGAAAAATCGGCTCAATCACGCTGCTAGCGATTACCTATGGAAACGGTTTAAAACACTCAATTTTACGAACGTGAATTATGGGTTCACCGCAGTGCATGGATTTGACCTGATCGGCCGTGTGTTAGAAAATCAGAAATATATTGATCGCAGCGCTGACCTTGCCAAAGGGGTCAAAGACTACTTCACCGAACCTAACAAATTACTTTTTGGTGAAGGCAAACCATACAACAATCGCAGCGCCCGTGGACTTCTCCCTGTAGATTTAGGCTACAACGTCGAGGAATCACTGAATGGAGTAACCCTTTACGCCCTTCACCACGAAGACGAAGAGCTGCTCAAGCTTCTCCAACAATCAATGGAGGGGCACTTGGAATTTATGCTGCCCGATGGCACATGGGATAATAGCTGGGGAACACGTCAGTTTAAGTGGACTTGCTGGGGTAGCCGCACGTCGGACGGTTGCCAGCCGGGTTTCTCCATGATGGCAAAGCGTAATCCCGCATTTGGAACTGCAGCATACAAAAACGCGGAGCTACTCGCACGATGCACTGCCGATGGATTACTTCATGGTGGCCCCCATTATGTTTCACATGGCATCAAACCCTGCATCCATCACACATTCGCCCACGCCAAGGTTCTCGCCTTTGTGCAGGACAACATGAAGTCGCTAGCACATGTCGATAAGGAGGCACCACTGCCCAGAGAATTGGCAAATGGCGTTAAACATTTCCCAGAAATTGCTGTCCGGTTAGCATCACGAGGAGCATGGAGAGGCACCGTCTCCGCTTACGATTCTATCTACCGAACAAAATCTGAGCCTGATTACATCCAGCACGCTACAGGCGGCTCTCTGGCTGTCCTATATCACAACAAGGTCGGTCTGGTTTTTGCAGCCAGTATGGCAAAATATCTTCAGGTGGAGCCACTCAATCAACAGGCTAACCCAGACGGAGACTTTGCCTTCACTCCTCGTATTGAACTCAATAAAGGCGGTGAATGGTTTACTAATCTCTATGACTTAAAAGCTAAAGTAACGCACAACGACGACGGCAAAAAAATCCAATTCGATATCCAAACAACTCTTCAAGACAAAGATCGCAACACACCCACCGATGAAGTTTCCAAATTCGATATTCAGTATACATTTGATGCTGACAAGGTAGTCATCACAGCAAAAAGTTCTGATGGTAAAATCAGCCAATCTGATTCATCTCTCATCTTACCTGTCATATCACCTTCTGGAGAAAAAATCCGCCAGGTTTCCAGCACGAGAATTGAGATCACCAAACCCAAGGGAACTGTCGTCATCGAATCCTCCGTGCCTCTATCTATTAAAAAAACGAAGAAGGGCCGCGCATTCAATATGGTTCCCGGCTGCGAAGCCATTCCTATTATAGCTCAGCTACCAAAAGCTAACTCCATGAAAGCGGTCTGCACTGTTTCCGTCTTGCCGTAAAGTGAAGGTAAACTGTGTTTACTAATTATCGTTTTTACTCTTTTCCAGTCTGGTTTTCATATGTATGAATTTTAGGTCGTCCACGACATAAAGCCAACAGCAGCTCATTTTTTTCAACGCAATGTTTCCTGTCCCCTCATTCAAAAACCACACATCAAAGAAAGCCATAGCAGTCATTGTGTTAGGGCTACTGCTAACGCTGAATCTCGTGACTCTGGCAAAACCCAGCTTCACATCACCTGTAAGCTATCAGTTTTTAAACGGGCAGCAGCGAGTCATCATTAACGCGGGCAACATTAAGAATCTGAGTTCCGAAAATGCTACAGGATCTATGAAGCTTCAGCTCTGGGCTACTCAAGCCAAATATCAAGGCGGTACGCTCAGAGGCCACCAAATAGCAAGCACGGGAAGAATAAATGGACTTAACCCTAATAACCTTTATCGCAATTACGCAACTACTTTGACAGCCAGACCACCGAAATACGGAACATACAATTTGGTATTGGCGTTACTGGAGTACCGATCTGGAAATTATGTCATTATCGACAGTGTTAATATGCCCAAGCGGGTAACGCTTGGCAAAAAACCAAAACTCTTCGACATGCGTGGACCTTGGAGTTGGAGAGCTAGTTATGAAGGGGGTACAGTAAAGATGAATGTTGCCAAGATCTCGCACACGAGGAGGGGGCTCACAGGAACCTTAAAACTATCAGTATGGTTGACGAAGTCTCCCTACAGAGGCGGTTCACTTCGTGGCTACGAAATCGGCCAAGTCCGCAAAGGACAGCTCAAAGCAGGTTTTGTGTTTAATAATGTTCGGAACACGGCGAAATTCAAACCGCCTCCGGCAGGAACATATTATGCATCGCTCGTATTATCCGAGTCAAATGGCCAAAATTTTTCTGTCGTGTCATACCTCACAGACAGAAAACCGGTTCGCCTCGGCTCTCGATGATCGAGCTGTCATCAATGATATAGTTCGGGTTTTCCAAAGCTAAATGGCAGCCTATCTGACAGTACATGCAGTCTGGCAATACCGAAAACAGATCAAGCACCTTACACCAAAGGTTTTAGCTTTAGCACAACATAAAATATTCTCTTTTAACGGCTTACTTCGTTTCTTATAATACTGGTGGCAATAGCCCGTCAGCAATCGAAATGAATTTAGTCAATCCAGCTTCAGAAAAAATATCTTCGAGAATCATTCTCACCTTCATAGCACTGGTCACTGGTGCCATGGCAATCGATATGCCTATTACTCAGGACGCTTATCTTGAGGGGAACACACGAAAGAAAGACAGCCACTTAAAGGTCGAAAATGGAAATCGTGTTAGCTATCTGAAAATTGATCTGAGCACGCTGCCAGCCACGGTCAATGATGCCACACTTCGCCTAACCGTGGATGGTGATCCAGGCAATGGAACTATTACTGTTCATGAAGGCTCTGATACTTCATGGACAGCAGACAATCTATCAAATTCTAATAAACCAATTGCGGGTGCTTTGTTACAGAGTGTTGCGGGCACTCACGGCAACGGAAAGGTGATCGATTTTGACCTAACACCTTTCATCAGTTCGACATCTAAAACCGAACTATCACTCGTCGTCTCGATGAACGCAGGAGGCAATGACGTCTGGTTTGGCTCAACACGTAGCGGCAAGCCCGCGCGCTTCATTGTCAATGATGGTGGAGGGGGAGGTAGCGGTGGCACTGGAGGAACAAGCGGAACCTATATTGAAAGCGGAGGCTTGGTTGTGATGGAAATGGAAAGCACAGATTCCCCCCTCGGGCAGTGGCAGAAAAAAAGCGCATTATCCGGCTACTCGGGGTCTGGTTATCTTCAGTTTAATGGAAATAACTACGCCTCCGGCCCAGCCACATCCCCCCTCGAGTTCACTTTCACGATCAACCAAGCCGGTCTGTATTACTTACACATGCATTGCGCGAAGGAGACTCATGACGGCCGCACCGATGTGGCAAATGACTGCTACGTCAGAGTTGAAGGAGACTACACCGCAGGTCCAGCACCACACGGTAGTCATGGTGACAATGCTTCCCTCTCGCTACTCAAAAGTGATACCAAATATTTCGGAGGTGCTACCAACGCTTGGAAATGGGAAAACGGTCAAAATTCATCAGGTGGCAATGGCAACCTCGACCCCGGAGGAGAAACTAACAAACGAGTTGCGGTCTATAATTTTAAAGCTGGAGAAACTTACAAGCTCATCGTTTCCGGACGTTCCAAATTTTTCAGACTCGACCGCTTGGTCTTCCGCCACACCTCGACCGCAGCCAGCACGGCTGAGAACTTGAACACACCAGTATCTCAAACCACTAGCAGCGAGTTGTCGTATGTCTATGATGCCACCACGGACTTCCCAGACATCACCTCTGGAGACATTGAATACTACAAGGACAACGGTAACAATGCTCTCGCGATCGCAGCGAATATTGTAGCCAACCGCACAGGTTTTGCGCGTGCTTCACGCACATTTGATGGCGTGACAGGAACCTACGATGTCACCATCACAACAATGACTGAGGAAGACGGAGAATCGATCTACCGCTTGCTCGTCAATGGCATCCAGGTAGCTACGTATACGAATCCATTTGTGTTAGATGCCGCCAATGACTCCCCTCTCGATCTCCAGCCTCATACACACACGTGGTCGGGGGTTAGTATTCCCAATGGAGCTACGATAGCGATTGAATCCAATGCTGACTCAAACGATCAAGTTTCCGAAGCCGGTGACGGCAATGCTCCATGGGCTTGGGCGCGAGGGCGCTGGCGTCAGATCGAGCTATCAACCAGCTCAGAGATCGTTCGTCCACCGAGTGGCCGGCTCGCAATCGTCGCCGATGGAAACTCACCTGATCCTGACGACATTGGTGCTACCGCCGTTATTTTAGGCATCTTAAAAGGCGCAGGATTACAGGATCGGCTGGTTCACCTATCACACTCGTGTGATCTTGATCCATTCACAAACGGAGGCAGCCAGACGATTGATGCGGCTAATGAGCTTCGGCGTCAAAACAAACTGCAAGCACTCTGCGGAGAAGGCGTCGGATTCTTTGGCCCGTTTCCAAATCTGGTTGACTTCTACAACTGCCGAACCGAGCAGACAGCGGCCGTCAACGACTTACGTGATGCCATCAATGCCTCATCGGCAACTAATCCGCTATGGATTATCGAGGCCGGTGAACCTGACGTCATCGGCTACGCACTTCAGGCCGCAACAGCATCCAAACGCCAGTTTGTGCATGTGGTCTCACACCATCCCGCCAATGATAACAGCGGGGATTTTTTCACATGGCAACAAATCCTGGATTTTGGAGTCACCGAACATCAGATTGGTGATCAGAATGTTGGCCTTCAGGTGCTAATTAGCACCGGACTTTGGGGCTGGGCAGAAGGGCACAGTAACCCGGCTATGGTTTGGATCTTGGATCAGCTGAAATACGCTGAGGCCGACGGCGTGGTCGGTTTCCAAACGAATAAATACGACTGCTCTGACGCCGGCATGATATACTGGTGGATTACAGGTGCCACCAATGGAGGCAATAAATCATCAACCCCTGTCGAAATCAAAGAGCTGCTTCTACGTGAGAGTCCTGTCGCGGCAGAAAGTAACGGCCCTATAGCCCATTGGAAATTAGACAAAGGCACTGGCACTGTGGCCGTGGATTCGTCAGGAAATGGTTACGCTGGCGGGATTTTGAATGGTGCAACATGGGGTAGCGATGCGACACGATCCTCTTACGTCTCATTCGACGGCACAGACGATCGCATTTCGACTGCGTTTTCTTACTCGCTTTCCTCCAGCAACAACTTCACCTGGGCATGGTGGGCTAAACAAGCACCGGGTAACTCAACTGGCGGCATCATGCTCGGCAACCGCTACCCTGAAGGCGCTCCGGGAGAGAACTATGAGTTTATCAAGCTCATGGCGCATGAAGCCCAGTTTGCAAATACAGATGCAGCAGGATCGATTGAAAAATATGACTACGTAAATCTTCCCGCAAGTGAATGGCATCACTACGCACTGGTAAAAACTGGCACAAGCCACCAGTGGTACGTGGACGGCGTTGCACAAGGCAACCCAGTGACGATCAACTACAATGAAAGTTCAGCGATCCCATTTCTGATAGGTGGTGATGACGATGGCACAGGAAAACCGAATGAGCACTTCGAGGGATCAATTGATGATGTTGTGCTCTACAACCGAGCTTTAGCTCCAGCCGAGGTAGCTAATGTCATCAACGGAATCTACACCCCGCCAGTAACGATGAGCGGTGAGTTAAAAACGTGGCATAAGCTCAGCCTTTCCTGGGCAGGACCCACATCTAACGAAACGGCTACACCCAATCCGTTTAGCGATTTCCGTTTGAATGTAACTTTCAGCCATGCAACGAGTGGCAAGTCATACACAGTGCCCGGATACTTCGCAGCCGATGGAAATGCAGCCGAGACTTCCGCCCAATCAGGAGATATCTGGAGGGTGAATTTCGCACCGGATGAAACCGGTGAGTGGGCTTACGCCGTTTCATTCAGAACAGGCACTGACATTGCCATTAGCACTTCTGTAGGTGCGGGGTCATCTGCTGGGTTCTTTGATGGGGAGAGTGGCACTTTTCAAATAACCGAGACCGATAAAGCTGGGCGTGACCTGCGTGGAAAAGGCCGACTCCAATACGTCAACAAACACCACCTACAGTTCGCCGGCTCAGGTGAGTATTTCCTGAAAGCAGGCGTCGATGCTCCGGAAAACTTTCTCGCCTACGACGATTTCGATGATACGCCTAACGATCAAAAAAATCAACCTAACCTCCGTAAATCATGGAGCCTACACGCTGCGGACTACGACGTAGCCTCGGCATCACAATTCACCTGGCAGAGCGGAAAAGGGACTGAAATTCTTGGCGCGATCAAGTATCTCTCCGACAAAGGTCTCAACGTTTTTTCTTTTCTAACATTCAGCTTGGATGGTGATGACGATAATGTTTTTCCACACCGCTTAAAATCAACTGTAGCCGCTTACGAGGCTGTGTCTGACAATGCACGATGGGCACATGCTAACGGCGTGTATCATGACCGATTTGATATTTCTAAAATGGAACAGTGGGCGCGAGTTTTTGAATATGGCACCCAGATGGGAATGTATCTGCATTTCAAAACTCAGGAGACCGAAAATGACGGAAGAATGGACAGCGGAGCACTAGGCCGTGAGCGTAAGCTCTACTATCGTGAACTCATCGCTCGCTACGGCCACAACTTGGCTCTGAACTGGAATCTCGGTGAGGAAAATACAAATACTACCGCTCAGCAACAAAGTTTTGCCCAATGGTTTTACGATCTTGATCCATATCGCCACAACGTAGTGCTGCACACTTATCCGAATGCGAAGTCGACAGTATACACTCCTCTGTTAGGGAGCGCATCAAAGTTAACCGGGCTTTCTCTCCAGACCAACCAGGCTGACTTCTCGAAAGTTTTTGCAGACACATTGACGTGGGTGCAGAACTCAACCGCAGCAAGCAGACCGTGGGTCGTAGCCTGTGATGAGCCAGGTGACGCACAGCACGCGCTACGCCCCGTAGGCGATGAGGGAAACAGCTGGACGGATGGCCGTAAGAACGCGCTCTGGGGAAATATCATGGCTGGCGGTGCAGGAGTGGAATTCTACTTTGGCTATCAGCACGCTCATTCCGATCTCACGCTTCTGGACTTCCGCTCCCGTGACGGCTTCTGGAATTACTGCCGCCATATGCTGGACTTCTTTCGTGTGAATCAGATTCCTTTCCAAGACATGACAAATGCTAACAACCTTGTCAGTGGCTCTGGAAACAATGCCAACCGATGTCTTGCGAAGGCGGGTCAGGCATACGTAATCCAGCTTTATAACGGCGGCAGCCATACTCTCAATCTGAGTGCCGCGCCGGGTGACTTTTCCGTCTGGTGGTTTGATCCACGCAACGGCGGGTCACTCCAGCAGGGTTCGGTCACATCGGTTACAGGCGGGGCTACCGTTTCTCTGGGTAACGCACCATCTGCGGCGTCATCCGATTGGATAGTCTACGTGACCAATGCTAGCAGCAATGGAAATACAACCAACGGCGCGATGAACGGCCTTCCTAGCGATGCTGATGTGCGCGTTGATGGAGAAATTACCAATCTTGCTGCCGACAACTTAGTCCCCGGTCGATCCGGCGCGAGTGGCGGTATCAGCCGCTCCACGCATTTCGTTTTCCAGTTACCAAATCTCGGGCATGTTGATAACCCATTCATCACTTCCACTTTAGGTTTCAATGTGGAAACAGTAAGTTCCTCTCCTCCTAATGTAGATCTTTATGGACTCGGAAAAAGAGATACGGGTGAAGTAATTGCTGCGGACTATTATGGTGAAAATCCTACCCCCGACCCAACGGATGCCGCGTTACTTCAGAGCAACATTCTAACAAACAGCACTGGCACAGGTTTTAAAAACTCAAGTGCAAGCAGCGCACTCACCGCCTACTTGAACACGCAGTATGATGGCGGTAACGGGATCGGAAAATACATTTTTCTCAGATTAAGCACCACGTCGACCATATCAGGATTAGAACGCCATTTCATTACCTCTGCTGATGCCGCTGGGAGTAATGGCCCGCGGATCTCATTCACGGCGCATACCCCACAAGACTTTGATAAATGGCTAGGGTTATTCACCTTCCCTGCTGGTGCCGATACATCGCCCAGTGGTGATGCAGACTTCGATGATCTTAGCAACTGGGCTGAGTATGTCTTTGGGCTCGATCCAGTAGACGGAAGCTCGGTCTCTCCCATCACTTTGGGATTATCAAAAGCGACTGGAACTTTCAGCTACACCCGTAGGAACCCGGTACTTACCGGGATTTCAAATTACAAGGTCTGGTTCTCAGAAGACCTCTCGGGCTGGACTTATGATGCCGCAGCTTTGCAAGTCCCGGATGGTAATCATGACATCCAAGAAGTCACCGTTACTCTATCAGATACTCCGCTCACTGAGGATACGTTGTTTGTTAAAGTCAGTGCAGAGTAAATTCACATCGTTATGGAAATCATGTTAGCTTTAAAAAAATACATCTTCCGAGCCGCTGTCACATTCGTGATAACGTCTGTTCCTTTATTGGCAGAATCAGGGAAGAAAAACGTCCTGATTTTCTTTATTGATGACCTCAGACCCGAATTAGCCTGTTATGGTGCGGAGTATATCAAAAGCCCCGCCATAGACACTCTAGCCTCGCAAGGAGTATTGTTTGAGCGTGCCTATTGCCAGCAGGCGCTGTGTGCTCCCTCACGCATCAGTATGATGGCCGGTCAATATCCGGACAATACCGGCATTTGTGATTTGTTTACCCCTCTGCGACGAACCTCTCCCGATGCGGTGACGATGCCACGCCATTTTCATGAAAAGGGATACGTCACAGCTTCTTTTGGTAAGGTCTATCACCATCAGATTGATGATAAAAAATACTGGTCAGAGCTACCCAAAATCAGCAGAGGCAAATATGCCAACCCCAAAACGCTGGCATTAATTAGCCAGCGCACCGTGGAGGCAAAGAAAAAGGGACTGGAGGGCGCGGAGTTAAGAGCCGCATCCAAAGGTCCAGCCATTGAGAGCGTGGTTGCAAAAGACGAAGCCTACAGAGATGGAAAGGTCGCCCAGCAGGCGATAGAATCTCTCAAGAAAAATAAGAATAAGCCATTTTTCATGTGTGTTGGTTTCGCCAAACCGCATCTTCCATTTGCCGCACCTAAGCGCTACTGGGATATGTATAAACGTGAGCAATTTACTGTGCCTAACCGAAAATTGCCGGAGGGTGTGCCATCACTGAATTCTAAGCATTGGAGGGAACTGCGCAGTTACCAAGGCATGCCAAAAGAAGGGCCACTGAGTGATGAGCAGACTCTCGAATTGATACACGGCTACGCCGCCAGCGTCAGTTTCGCAGATGCCCAAGTCGGCAAAGTCATGGCTGAATTGGATCGTCTCGGGTTACGCGAGAATACCATCGTCGTTCTCTGGGGTGACCACGGGTACAAGTTAGGCGACTATGGTCTGTGGTGTAAGCACACGAACCTTGAGCTGGATACTCGTGTGCCGTTGATCGTTTCAGCACCCGGCTATGAAAAAGGAAAACGCACGAAGGCGCTGGTGGAAATCGTCGATATCTTTCCCACAGTGGTTGAGATGACTGGCGGCAAGGTTCCCAATGGTCGTGACGGAAAAAGTCTTGAGCCTGTGCTGAAGGCTCCAGCCAAAAACTTCCGACCCTTTGCCTTCAGCCAATATCCTGGCGGCTCAACGATGGGTTATAGTATTCGAACAGATCGCTGGCGCTACACGGAATGGATCAAAGCATCCTCTAAGAAGATCGTTTTGAGAGAGCTCTTCGACCACCAAGAGAGCCAAACACCGCAAAAAAATCTCGCAGGTGACCCGGAACACGCGGCGCTGATTACACGCCTGTCAAAGCAGCTGAAGAGCTCACAGAGAATTGGCGCCAGCAAGGTGAAGATGAAAAAATAGGATCGACTGATTATTTAAGCTGGATACGAACCCGCGTTCCTTTGCGTTCTAACACCGCTTTGGCGGTCACCGTTTTTCCTTCGTGGTTCACGCTCACTGTATAGTCACCCAGAAAGCCACGAACTTTACAGCTACCGTCTTCACTAGTTTGGGTCTTTGCATCAGTCCACCAATGTTTTTTGACTAAATCGACAAAAACCTGGCCAGCGGGTTTGAGAGACCAATCAGCTCTCCACAGGGCGGCGGCGGGTTTCCAATGCATGTTCTCCCAGAACCCCCATTGGATGATCGCTTCAAAACTCGGATGACTAAAACTAGCGATCATGACATCACGATAGTAGTCCGACTGCAATTGCTCATCATCTCCTGCCTCGACATCTAGCTCACTCAATTGCAGGTGCGGAACGATCTCGGAAAAATCATCATACACTTCTAGCAGCTCTTCAGGAGGGGTGAGGGATGTGAGACCGAAGTGAGCCATGAAGCCAACACGGTCGGGCGCCTGCCCATGCTTCACCAAGTAGCGAATCATTCGTTTATAGGGCTCACGCTTATATCCATTAGGCAGCACTTTTCCTTCGTTCACGGCGTGTTTCGCCTGTGGCGCCAGACGGCGTGCCTCCTTCATCACATCGACATAGATATCTAGGCCGCCATACTCTTTTTCATAGGTGTGCTTTCCCCATGCCACAATGTGATTGAGCGTGTCCCACTCGGTAACAAACCCGTTGGTTTTTGGTAAAATATCCGCCATGTGAGCCCATAGCCATTTACGATGCCCTTCTGGATTTCCTACGAACGGCTTTTCCAGATCAGTAAAATCGATAGCACCCCAAGAGATGTAATGCCCCCTTACCCCGATATTGTTAGACTGTAACCATGGGACTGTCTGTTTGGTCAAAATTCGGTAGTCCTTTTTCCACTTTGGATGACCACTCATTTGCCGTTTCCATAAATGCGGCCGAAGTTCGCTCTCAAACGTCACACAGCTGAAATAATCTTTGACGATTTTACGGTACTGTTGGGCGTCTTTCCAAGTAGCTGAATACGCCTCACCACTGCGCTTTTTGGTGTAAGGAAAGTCTTCCTCTTTTCCACCCAGCATCATGGAATTAACAGCATTACCAAATTCAAAAGCGTGGCGCTGCATCTGCACGGATACTTCGGCGTTCTTAAGCGGTTTTCCATCGGCTCCCACAACCTCCACGATCATATCGCCTTTACGGTGTTTCTCAATACGAGCAAGCGCATCCTTACGCCATGGTGCATCGGCTTCGCGGCCTTCATACGTGATGGCCGTTTCCGGTAGGGTTTCTACATCGACCTCTGTTCCATAATTGATGACTCGCAGGTCAGCGATATCAATCCTCGGACCCGACGCACCAAGGTGAATGCAGATGTTCCCTGTGCCCGCCTTGTAATCGGCGGGAGCTTTGAATGCACGTGCGTGCTGCTGCCATTGCCTGTAACCTGAAAAAATGTACTCGTAACGTGCTTGTTTAGCACTGCCTTGCAGATACGCCGCAGCAGGCCCCGGTATACCACCGGATTTGGGTCGGCTTAACCAGAAGGTGAAAAGTACGGCATCGCCTTTTTTGATCTCCTTCTTCACCGGGACAAGCAGCTGGATGTTTTTGGGAGCCTTTGGTGCATCGGTGATATCAATTCGATAAGCATCGCTAAACGACATCTCTTCGATTTTCACCCACTTTCCGACAGCTTGAGAATTCTGCTTTTTAGTAATGCGTAGTTTTTCACCCGGCCGGAAAGCTACCGTCTCCATACCGTCTTCAGGAGGAATTACTGGCTCAGCCGCATGAGCGGAGACCGTTAGCAAACAAGCCAACCTAACGACTTTCTGAAAATTGAATGTAGTTACCATTTTTAAAGATTAGGTCTTATGTGTTAGTTCATTGAGAAGTGTTAGGCATTCAGTATGAGAGTGGCCATACCCGAACTTTGGAGAAAAAATACGGGAGTCACGCCTTGCAGCGCAACTCCCGTATCAAATACAACAATGATTGTTTAATTAGGTCTGATTACTTGCGACGACGCAAAATCAATGCGAGTCCACCAAGGCCTAAAAGGGCTGATGATGACGGCTCGGGGACTGGGGCTGCATTGACTCGAACCCAGTCGACTTGGTAGTCCTTTGTCGTGCTGGCAATTGGATCGAATCGTATCTGCCCGATGTTATTAGTGCCCATACCTGAAATATCCAGAGACGCGGTATACCAAAATTCCGTGCTACCTGGTGACTCTTCGACAAAACCAGTGCCATTGATGCTGCTGCTGCCAGTGCCACTAGTACCGAGGAACAAGAGGCTGTTATTTCCGCTCAAGGCTTCTGGTGAGCCGTTAAGGCCGTTCAACTGACGAAATCTTACTTCAATAGTTGTCCAGCCAGTGAAAGAAACTGTGTCCAATACAAGATCAGGGTTATAAAGGACGCGCAAATCTCCGTTCGATGGTAGCTGCGAAGCTGTGAGGACTCCTTCACCAGTACCTCCGACGGTTACTGTGGTGGGTCCGCTTGCTCCAGCACCACCATTGCCACTATTATGCTGCCAACCAAGGTCGTTGTTTGGCGTGTTGAATTCAAACGCAAATGCAATCGCAGCAGACGCTGGTAGGGCACTTGCCGCTAGTGTGCCCGTTAGTAGGGCTATTGTTGTTCGTTTCATATTACTTGTATTCATTTTTTGTGTGTTCGTTAACTTGGACATTATTGCCCTGCTAGTCTGGGAATGTCAGATCATGTGTAGGTGTGATTGGTAGTCACCCATGATTTTTTTGACAAGAAACGTAGTAAACCATCGATTATCGGCTCATTTCAAGGTCAAAAACACCCATTTTTTGAATGAATAATACCTGAGAAAACAATCGGAATCATTTAGTGAAGCGGTAGTCCACTACGTTTAGCGGACTCGGCATCCCGTCAACTGGCTTCGAGCTGCGTGTCCGGACGGCTCTTGAGGGCTCTTCTTGGCTATAGATGGACAACACCTTGTCTTGCTCCCACCTCTCAAGATCCAACAATGCCTCCCCATAACAAGAATGTCGCTCGGGAAGTTTTACGGTAACCCATTTCCACTTATACTGATCAGGATAGGCTACTCCGATGGCGGCATGCAGCTGACTATTGCGCGTATAGACAAGCACTAAGGAGCGGTCGCCGGCTCCGACTAACTTCGGCCTTTTTCCTGAAAAAGGCAGTATTTCACTCCCCCACTCACCCTCACTGGTTCGCCAGTAGTGATGGTAGCGTCGCCCACGCGCACCTTCACTACGCTGGATCATAACAAGATGAATACTGCCGTCTGGGTATGCGTAATGGGTATTCTGGTTAGAGAGGTTAGATCCAGTGGGGATAGGCAACACAACAAGGCCGGGAGAATTCAAGTGTATCGGGTCTTTTCTAGTTTTCCCTATGAATTTTCCTCTTGAGTTATGCCAAGTGCGACCATGATCATCGCTGTAGGCGTAACAGAGGTCGTGCTGGTTGTTAGGGTGAGTTTTTTCGAAACGATCCCTCCAGACCCACGAGGCATGCAGCCGATCACCAGCATATGACAATGAGTTCATGTATGGGCAACGGAAACGGCTTGTCTTTCCAGCCACAGTGTAAGTGCCAATGTCACGGGAAATAAATTTCCCTAAGCCCGGTGTCCAATCATGCCGATCACCATCATACTCCTCAATCATACCATGCCCATTCGCTGATGTCACAGCGCGATAGTAGAGCATCAAGTTCCCATTCGATGCTGAAAAGAACCGAGGGTAGGTGACTTTTTTATCCGGCTTCACCGAGCCGAGTGTGTGTTGTTTTTTTCCAAAGAGATCAACCGTCCACCTCACTGAGTCCGGATCATGTGCCGCACCAAGTTTTGAAACGCGATAGTTCAGGCGCGTCGCATGGTGGTCAAATGCCATGTGGATGGTGCCGTCCTTGTCACATATTCCCAGAACAGCCGTGTTATGAGAATCGTTGGTCTCAAAAAGGTGATCTTTGAACTGGATAATCTGCCAGGCACCACTGGGTAGTTTTCTGCGGGCAATACAAACGCGTCTCTCGGCATCAAAATAGGTCACGTATTGATAACCTCGATAGGTCGTGATAGGCGACTGCTGGTGACTCCGCCCATTCACAGCACTCCCAAATCGGGTCGCAGAGCCTTCAGCGAAAGTCAGTGCTTTCCTCTCTACGGTGGTCTTTTTGATCAGCTCAAGCTGCTGCGCTGGCAGACGGGCAACGAGAAACATGGTGAAGAAGACCCATAGGATGGTACTCTGGTATTTTGGGGAGATAAATTGCACGGCTACCGGTATACTCGTAAGATTTCTATGCGCATTCATCGCAACGAAGTCATCGTTTAAATGCTGCGCTGATCAGAACAAACCTTTTTGTCATTGGTGAAAAGCCAAATAATAAGCATCCTTTCTTAGCTCACTTCCGTGGGGCAAGAAATACAGATCCGTAAAATGAAATTTATACCCCTTCTCATCCTGTGGGCTTCCGTTTCTCAGTATACTATCTTTGCTGCTGAACGCCCCAACATTCTCTGGCTCTCGGCCGAGGATATTAACGCGCACTTTGGTTGCTACGGTGATCCCCACGCCATCACGCCAAACCTTGACCAGCTTGCCAAGGAGGGCGTCAGATACACCAATGCCTTCACCGCCGCTGGAGTCTGCGCTCCTTGCCGCTCAACCATCATCACGGGCATGTATCAAACCACTATTGGCACCATGCACATGCGCAGCAAGGCCGTGATGCCAGACTCCATCAAGCCGTTTCCGATTTACCTTAGAAAAAGTGGTTACTACTGCACTAACAATTCTAAAACCGACTACCAGTTTCGCGCGCCCAAGGACACATGGGATGAAAGCAGCGGTAAAGCTCACTGGAATAAGCGCACGGATACGGCCACTCCGTTCTTCTCCGTGTTTAACTTCACGGGATGCCATGAAAGCGGCATCGCCAACGACTCCAAGTATCAGTCCTTTACTGAGAGGCTTTCTCCAGACGAACGGCAGGATCCCCAAAAACTTACCACCCTACCTCCTTATTACCCAGACACCCCCCGAGTTCGTGAAGACTGGAAGCGTAACTACGAGCTCATTACCGCCATGGATGCCTGGGTCGGCGATCATATTTCCGCACTCAAGGAAGCCGGGATTTATGAAAATACCATCATCATTTATTGGTCGGATCACGGAGTAGGTCTACCTCGCGCCAAACGCTGGCTCTACGATTCCGGTACACGCATTCCTCTCATCATCCGTATTCCTGAAAAATACCGTAGCCCTGGCCAAGGTAAACCTGGAACGGTTGATGATCAGTTGATCAGCTCACTTGATTTCGGTAATACCACCCTCAATCTATTAGGCCTTCCGGCTCCGCCAGTGACCCAAGGACGCGCCTTCCTTGGCGAGAATCTATCACTTCCTCGCGAATTCATTTATGGTGCCCGGGATCGTATGGATGAACGTTACGATATCATCCGCAGCGTGCGAGATAAGCGCTACCGCTATATCCGCAACTACGAACCGTTAAAACCCTATTTCCAATACATGAATACTCCTGAAAAAGGAGCCACCATGAAGGAAATTCGCCGTATTTCCAAAACCGGAAACATACCAGCTGCGATGAAGCTGTTCATGGCTGACCAAAAACCTATCGAAGAGTTCTACGACCTAAAAACCGATCCCCACGAAATCAAAAATCTTGCTGAAGATCCTAATTTTAAAATGCTACTTGATCGCTTCCGAAAAGCCCACAAACAATGGATCAGAGAAACTCGTGATCTCGGCCTCATACCAGAACCTGAAATTGCCTTACGTGAAAAGGAAGCTGGATCACGTTTCGATATCCTCGCCAAAACATCGGATAAATCGCTTCCTGAGCGCCTTGGTCGAATGGCATCGCTCGCATCAGAGGGTGAAAAAGCCTTACCCGATCTACTCAAAGGCCTAACAGACATAGATGCCGCCGTCCGCTACTGGGCTGCCACTGGAGTTGGAAACATAGGCAAACAATCGGACAAAGCCGTTGCCGCCTGCCTGAACATTCTTAATAACGAAACTTCCACCGTCGTGCGTATAGCAACCGCCCGTGCCCTGCTGCGGATGAAGGTAGAAGAGAAAAAGGCACTCGCAGAATTATCAAAATCACTGGAATCTCCAGAAGAATGGTCACGCCTACACGCCGCCATCGCTCTGGACGAGGCCGATGAGCAAGCTCGCCCCGCGCTCCCAGCTCTTGAGAAAGCCTTAAAGAACCAACCCAACAAGTATATCATCCGAGTTACCAACAAAGCGGTTAATGACCTACGCGGAACCAGTAACAAGGTAGAGTAAATTTTCCGAACACTTGGAAAAAACGAGGCCGACTTGCCCGTACGAGCAAAGCCACGAAGAGATGCGGAAGAAGGCTCAGGTATTATGAGGTTTTGTATAGAGCAAAGAGGGTATTTTTTCTATTGCTGCTGACATCAGGTAAATATGTTTGCAACCGTTTCCGTGATTCTCTAGGCTCTCGTTTTCGTAATATACCCCCTTAATTAGCCAATGAAACTCCTACCTCACATCATCACGATCACCCTCATTTCGTCTTTTTCTCTCAGTGCCCAAGACACACCGGAAGCTCAACCCGAGCAGGCGATCACTTTTTCTGATATCAAAGGTCAATTTCCAAGCGCTCAAAATGAAGGCCTTGGGAAAATAGGATCAGAAGCCCAAATCAAAGTGCCCGAGGGCATGGTTTTCATGAATGGCAAAGATGGCGACAAGCTACTCCAATCATGGGGAAATCTTCCGTCTCAGATTGATGCCCTTATCATGCCTACAGATGCATCATGGTGCATTACATTTGACTTTTCAGACATTGGATATGTCAAAGATGACGAAAAAGAGGATATCGATGCCGATGCAATTCTGGATGAAAAAAAAGAAGCTCAAAGCGAAGCTAATAAACAACGTTCCGCACAAGGGCTCACTGAGCTCAACATTATCAAATGGGTCGTAGCTCCAAATTATAACCCAAGCACTAACAACCTCGAGTGGGGTATGTTACTCAGAGACTCCGACGGCTCAGAAACGATCAACCACGAAACTCGCCTGTTAGGGAGACGAGGCGTCATGAATGTCACCCTGCTTTGCGCCCCCGAGCAATTTGAAGACCTCAAGCCAGCCCTCAAAGCATCACTTGCTGGTTTTTCATACAATGACGGCAGTAAATACGGCGAATACCAAGAAGGTGACAAAATCGCTGAATACGGATTGCTAGGGCTAATGGGTGCTGGTGGTGCTTTTGTGATTTGGAAATTTTGGAAGCCTATTTGCGCAGGATTAGTCGCCGTTGGTATTGCTATCAAAAAGTTTGCTGGTCGACTATTTGGCAACAAAAATGAGGGGCGTATCTCCTAATCATTTCACCTTTTCGATCTGCTAATGTCAGACGGCCAGACATTCTATGCCGTGATGATGTTGTTGTATCTATGGAGCTGCATTAGACCACTTGCCCCAAACAGCACCGGGATCTGCAAACGCGCGCTCAGGGGGTGGAAGTTTCATCCACCTGTTGCCACTTTGGCAGGCGTCAGAAAAACTCTTTTTATTGCTCCGCTCCTTCCCTGGCCAGCTGCATTAGTCGCTTCCCAACCTCAATCAGAATCAGCAGCCAAGGTAAGAGGGTCGATGGCATCCTCGCTACGCTTGACTCGTCTTCTCACGCATGTGAGCAGTGATTTGAGGATTCTCTCAATGGGCGTATTCATCTCATTTTTTGGACTTATCCCATACTGCTACTATACGGAAGGCGCATCTAACAAAACATTCAGCGCTATTGGGCTCAGCTTTTTTCTTATGATTTTAGCAGCATCACGTTTCATTGGATTACATCGGAGATTTGCTCCACATGATAGGGTCGAGCGCTACAAACAATTATTTTTAACACTCACCATGCCATGGCATGCCATGAGGCTCTCGGACGAATTACTCTTAAATCCTCAGTTTTCAACAGCTCATCCCCTGGCGCTCGTATCTCTGACCAACGATCAACGGGGTAAGCAGTTCCTCGCCACTTCCCTTCGAGAAGCCATCTACCTCAAAGATCCAATTTATTCCGAAAAGGAGGTAAGGAATGTCTATAAAAACCTTCATATTGACGCAGAAATATTTCTAACTGAACCTTCGCCCGATGGATCAGCAGAAAGCACTTCTTATTGCCCATGCTGTCACAATAACTACACAGCGAGCATCGACGTATGCGTGGACTGCGATAAGACTCCTTTGCATAAATACAAAGCCGAGTAGCTTTGTCTATACATCACCAGTTTTCCAATATCTGTGAAATTAAATTTCGTATCTGTTCTCAGTAGCGTAAGTCTAGCGTTACTCATCACCTCATGTGTTAACCTAGGAACGCTTGATTTCCGTGCGCAACAGGCACATCAACTAAGTCGTGACCTTCAAGGGCTTAGCAAGAAAGTCAGCGCCCAAGAGGCAGACAAGATGGCCAAAACAGCTGTCGAAAAATCTGCTAAATTATCCAAGATCTATAAACCTGCGCACTTGCCATGGTTCAACAACTGGCTTGTCAATCGAGGCCTTCGCGAGCGTGGTCTCTGCTACCAGTGGCGTAATGATTTGTTCCCACCACTTTTCCAATTGAAATCAAAAACGCTTGATCTGCACCTCGCTACAAGCAGGCGAGGCACCGTTTTTGAGCATAATGCTATTGTCGTGACTGCACAGGATCAGCCCTTCGAACATGGTATCATTCTTGACCCCTGGCGCACGGGTGGCAGGCTTTGGTGGGGACGTTTTGATCAAGACAAAAGACGCCCTTGGAAAAAGCTGAAAAGGGATCACACACCGATGGTTCTGCGACCACTGCTCATGCCGGAGCACTACCCATCGTCACGATCAGCAAACTAACAGACCCACGTATTGCAATGAGCAAACCAGAACACCATCGCCGCGATCCTAAAAAAGAAGATTTGGGGCAACCTAGACAGCGAACTAGACTCATGGCTCCCACGAAAGCAGAAACCGCTCTGCTACCTCCCTTCCAAGGGGTTGCTGTTGAGCACATTCATGTGCCTAAATCCCAAGCCGACTGCCAAGCTGCTGTTCAAGAAATCCTAGAAGCTGGGGTTGGCGGATTTGATACCGAAGCCAAACCGACTTTCCGAAAAGGGCAAAAAAGTGATGGACCACACGTCGTGCAGTTTGCACTGACTGACAAAGCTTTCATTTTCCAACTGCATCGTAGTGAATGCGAAAAAGCAGCAGCCGATATCATTGCTTCGAAGCGCGTGCTCAAGGTTGGTTTTGGATTAAAAAACGATCATGGACAAATCCGAGACCGCCTAGGCATCTCTCTAAATCACGTGCTGGATCTTGATCAAGTCTTTCGCAAAATGGGCTACCGTGGGCAGATCGGAGTGCGTGGTGCGATGGGTGTCCTGCTTAATCAATGCTTCAAAAAATCTAAATCCACAACAACAAGTAACTGGGCACTTCCTAGACTAAGCTCAAGACAACTAACATATGCTGCGAATGATGCCTACGCCGCTCTGAAAATAATGGAAGCATTGCAAACAAGCGGTCACCTCGAGTCATGAAACATGGATCATTACCCTAACACTATTTCCAAAGCACTTTTCAAGAGCCTCATCCAAGCTCCTCCACTTCTTAATGACTTACCGGAGGCTAACACGTTCCCATGCCGGACATTAGCGACCCCAAAAGATCAACAAGCACTCAATTTTCAACAAAAACTCGGACACCTTTATGAAGACGCCTTGGCTGTAATGTTAGAATCCACGCCGCAGTATGACCCCCTCGCTAAAGGCGTGCAAATCCGTGAGGAGGCGGGGCGCACGCTTGGCGAGTTGGATTTTTTGGTCAAGGATCTTGTTTCGGATAACCTCATTCATCTTGAGTTGGCGGTAAAATTCTACCTGTCTATTGAAGCAGAAAACGGGTTTTTGCTGCCAGGGCCCGATGCCCGGGACAATTACTTCCGTAAGTTGGAAAAAATGCGGTCGCACCAGTTGGTGTTAGTAGAAAATAATCGGCATCTGCTTCCCGAGAATTTTCGCGCTTCGGAGATCATCGTGCAGCAGCTAGTGCATGGCTGTATTTTTAATCATGTAACCGCAGACAATCTAGTGGAGGCGGAATTTTTAAATCCAAAAGGGCGGCGCGGAAAATGGTTACACGCCAATGAGTGCACAGATCATTTTGATAAAAACACATTTTTCGAAATCATCCCAAAGCCTCTCTGGCCAGTTCCTTTGGAATTAATGGAAAATATAGAGCTAGAAAGGTGGAATCTCACTGAAGACACCGCACGCTGTGTGATGGTGCGAGTTGACAACCTACCTATCCCCTACTTCATCGCCCCTAACAATTACCCCTTACTTTCATCTAACTAAATCGCTGGCTATAGCAAACCACTGAAGTTGCTCCGCGTCTTCATCCGCTATTTTTTTCGACTGGTTAATTTTACGTTAGCTATCAGCCTAAACAACTAAGCTATGAGATTCCTTTTGTTACTTTCGATATTGTCTACCTCATCATTCGCAGAGGGACAGAAATATAAAATCACCGCTCGCGCATCTGAAATTGACTCACGGACTAAGGAGTATCCAGAAATCGGTTACACTTTCTCAAAAAAAGGCAAAGCCACAGATAATCAACTGGCGATGGTTGATACCTCTGTGCCATCCAGCGGTCGGCTCGTGATCTGGCTCATGGCTCCGCCCCAAGCTCTATTTGAGCGACTTAACTCCTACGGACATCATGCCATCCAAGTGACTTACCCCCGTGAGTGGTTTAGTAAGATGGACAAGCTTCGCAAGCCAGGTGATGACAACCACTTTTCTGGCCTGCGCCTAGAGGCTGCCACGGGGCAGGATCACACCAAGCTGATCAATATAGACAAACCTGACGGCCTAATGGAGCGCTCCTACCAGTTCGTTAAATATCTCGAAAAGAAAAACCCTGAGGGAAACTGGAAGCAGTTCCTTTCCAAAGACGGTCGAGGCCTTGATTGGGAGAAAGTCATCCTTTCAGGAGCCTCACATGGATCCACCACTTCGGCCAGACTCGCTAAACATATCCGTGTAGCTCGCGTCGTGATGCTATCAGGTCCCCGCGATCAGACAGAGAAATGGCAGGCAAGACAATCCGCCACACCACCCGAACGATTCTTCGGCTTCACGCACACTCTGGATGCGGGTTGGCCAGCACACCACTACTGCCGTTCGTGGCTAATGCTCGGTCTTCATCGTTTTGGACCAATCATCAATGTAGACGACACCAAACCACCCTATCAGAATACGAGAAGATTGATCAGTAATGCTGATGTTGGAAACAATGCCAAACGCGCTCACGGAGCCTCCACTCCTGGCAAACGCTCTCCGACTGGAAAAAATGGCACCTATCTCTACGAGGACGTATGGAAATATCTCTACACACATCCGGTAGAAAAAGCAGGAAAGCCTGTTCGTCCAGAAAAGAGATGCCACAATCATATCAATTGACCACCTCTCTGATTACCTAACATCAGGATTAGGTAGCCACACATTATTACGAATACCCACTCCGCAAAACCATGAAACTACCTAACATACTCCCCTCCTTGCTAGTCATACTTTTTCCTCTGGCTCAAGTTCAAGGTGAACTCGCGCCCGCAAGCACAGAACCAATGGGGCAATCCTTTTCCGAGACCAAGAGTGATGACACTCTGCGCGTTTTGTTAGTGGGCTCGGGTAGCTCACACCATTTCCGGCGCGATTTTCTCGGCACAGATGCAGTGACCCTGAAAGCTGCGGGCGGGATCGATGTCGCAGCGACTCCGAATTTGAAGGAAGCCCTTGTTCTTATCCCCCTGGCCGATGTGCTCGTCTTCAGTGGCAATCACAAACAATGGGGAACTCAAGCGTGGCAAAAAGCTCTGCACACTCACGCGGACGCCGGCAAGGGCATAGTCATGCTGCACGCTGCTACGTGGAAACATCCCTGGAAGGGCTACAATGACCGCTTCGTAGGGGGCGGCACCCCAAGCCACGGGCGCGGCGAGTTCGAGGTAACAGTGACTGACACTAAACATGCCATCACCAAGGACGTTGCTAAAAAATTCAAGATCAATGATGAAAACTACCGTATCAGATTTAAGTCTCCCGATTACGTTCACGTTTGTTGTCACAATGCTCCAGACAAAACTAAGGACTCCATTCCTAGTGTCTGGATTGTGAAAGATCCCAAAACACGCATTGTCTGTATTACTTTAGGTCACGATGACAAGGCGCACACTAATCCATCGTTCAAAAAACTGCTTACCAACTCGGTAAAATGGGTTGGGAAGAAATAGATACCTTTATCAGTTCGGATAACCGCAGGTTATGATCCCTGTTTGCCCACTACTTTTTCTGAATTGAACCAGCCTTAATGAGACGTTCAATCTCTGGGTAAAGAGCGTCTGCTAGAACTTTATAACCTGCCGTCGTAAGATGGGTGCCATCGATAAAAAGGCCTGCTTTAAGCTTACCCTCTTTGTCCATGAATCGGTCTTGGAGATCTAGAAATACTACCTCGTCTCGCGGCAAATTGTATTCCGCTAGAATACGGTTTGTTTCCACGCACTTACTCCACTTTTGCTGATTTTTGACGGGCAAAATACCGATGACGATAACTCGTATGCTGGGTAGTTTTTTCCTAAACTCCTGCGCCACAGCACGGATACCATCAGCTACTTCAGCGGGGTCTGTTTCTATACCCAGATCCCACGTAACCTTGCCACCGTCACTCTGCTTGACCACGTAGTTGTTCGTGCCGCAGAGCAGCACCGCCACACGGGGCGCCTGACCTTTGGGAAAATCGAGATTACCGTTTCGCACGCGGTAGAGCATAACCGGAGTGATGTCGCCAGAGTTACCCATATTGATTGGGTTGTATTTGTCAAAGCGTTCCTGCCAGATGCTTTTTCCTTCGGCACCTAACATCGACCACCTAAGTGTGATTGAGTCGCCAAAAAACACCACCTGAGACTGCTCTGCCGCCGCGACCTCTTTGTTAACGCGCTCAAACTGACTGTGCCAATAGTTGTCATGAATCTTATCGGGCGCTGTCGTGCTTGAAGACACCGGAATGGGATCCCAGAACTGGGAACGAGCTTGTTGGTTCTCCTCTGTTCGCGCTCCGCTTTCGTTCGCAGCCGTATCAGAAGACGAGCGGCAACCGAACAGATGCGGGAATATGCTACACGCGAGCAGCGCTATCGTAAGTGCTTTTATTTGACCGTTAGCTTTATACATCGAACGTGCTTCTATTATAAGTATCCACCCTTGAGAAGCCCATAAAAACCGGTACGATACCAGCCCATCAATGGGCGTCATCGTTTCTCGAGTTTGCCGTTGGGATAGGCTCTCACCTGACGCACCACACCTTCACTGGAGAGTCTGGAAATGATATACAGATCGATATAGTTCACGGCATGCCTTGTCCGAGTAGTTATGCCTGAGTTTTTTCGGACATCCTCCACAAAGCCCGTCAATACTCCAGCGCCGATGAATGGTAACCCCAGCATGTGTAATTTCGCGCCAGTAGCTATCAGTCCCTTAGTGACTCCTTTCAGCCCAGCACTTGATTTACCAGGGTAAGGAAAACGGTCGTATTTCACAAAGTAGGCATGACCCTCCCGAGCCGTGAAACTCAGGGGAACCCGCTTTTTACCAATCCTCGGCCAGTGAAATGCCACCACCGTCTTCACCGGCCCACTCGGTATAGCGGTCGCACTACCGCGGGTCTTTTTTCCGTTTACCGAAACGACTCGGAAACCTGACAGTTCAGCACGATGCTTGTCTGAAGGTGATGCGTCTAAATATGCCTGCCCCGGCTTAAGTTTTGGAACCCGGTTGTTAGCACACTGGCAAAGTAATAGAGAGCTTACTCCGGCAATGGCGAATGATATTATGTTGACGATTCTCATGAGGGGAAATGCGTGCGACTTTCAGCTTGGATCATTTCTATCAGCTCCACACACGATTCCTATTCAAAACGAAATAAAAACATCATCATCCTTCTGAATGATCATAGAAAGGCATTATGGGAAGATCGATTATTACATTGATTCTCAGAGTTTTCATAGTAACGCTTGACCTATGAATCATTTAGGAAAAATTTGGATTTGTGCTATCGGGACGGCAATCTGCCTCGGGGCTCATTCTCCGATTGCAGCCAAGACGGTCAAGGTCTTCATCCTAGCTGGCCAATCTAACATGCAAGGCCATGGTGCCATCGAAGGAAAGAATAACGACGGAAAGGGCTCACTTACATATTTAGCCGAGAACAACGATAAGTTTGCACATCTTAGAAAAGGCAAGAGCGGCTGGGCGGAGCGCGATGATGTCATGATTGCTTACCTCGGACGCAAGGGGCCGCTTGCCCCGGGATATGGTGCACGTAGCTCCATGATTGGCCCCGAGCTTGGCTTTGGACATGTGGTAGGCGATGCCATTGACGAGCCGGTTCTTCTCATCAAAACGGCTTGGGGTGGCAAAAGCCTCCATGTTGATTTTCGACCGCCCAGTGCTGGCGGGCAGGTCGGGCCATATTACACGGAGATGGTGACCTACGTGAAAAGCGTGCTCGATAATATGAAGAAAGAGTTTCCTAAATTGGGATCCGATTATGAGATTGCCGGGTTCGGTTGGCACCAAGGTTGGAATGACGGTTGTGACGTAGGCATGAGCAATGCCTATGAGGAAAACATGCAGCATTTTATCCGCGACATTCGCAAGGAATTCGGCGTCGAGGATCTTCCTTTTGTCGTCGCCGACAGCGGCTTCGGCGGCTCCAAGGAAAACAGTGGGAGACGCTTTATCATTCGTGAAGCTCAGGCCGCAGCGGCAAAAGCCAAGGATCTAAAAAACGTCCACTGTGTGAAGACGGGCTCCTATTTTCGCCCCGTCGAAGAATCACCCTCCAAGCAGGGTTACCATTGGAACAGCAATGCCGAGACATACTACCTCATAGGTGAGGCAATGGGTAAAGCGATGCTGGAAATGAGTGCTTCAAGCAGTAAAAAAAAGGAATCTCGCACCAATGAATTGTATGAATTTCGCAATGCCGATGGCACCAAGTCATTCAAGGCAAGGCTTGTCAAATTTGATGCTGCTACGGGAAAAGTAACCGTGCGCAAAGTCGGGGGGCGCTCAACGACATTTGATCTAACACACCTTCATCCTGACGATCAGAAGTATGTGAAGGGGCGGAAATAGCTATGGCGCGATCATCTGGCACCACTGTTGTCTTTTCTTGAAGCCTTGAGTCCTCTTAACGGAATCTTTACACAGGCATCTACAACTATCTTAAACGTGGAGAGTTCAACACCGTAAGCCAAATAATGCCATGATCCGTTTACTTCTCTTCCTTCTGCTACTCTGTCCAGTTTCTGCCGAACCTCTCACCACATCCTGGTTCACAGACCTCTCCGGTCAGTATGCACGTATCTACCCGAGTTTTACTGAAGAAGCATCCATCAGCCCAGTCACCAGCTGGACTCACCCTAACGGCGGAGCCAGCCAGCTCACCCCAACCTACGCCGGAGTGAGTGAAATTTCCACCACTCCTACTGATGTTTACATCCGCACGTCCGGTCTCGCCTTTCATGTGATGGGTCCGTGGTATATCAATGGCAATATTTTTGGCAATTATCCCATGAACACCGCCCAGACAGCCCGCTTTCCGCGCACTCCAGTGGTATCTCCATTGCCCAAACCACTGAGTGGACTCGGCACGATCGGTTACTTCGTGGATGGCGTCGCCATGTATGACTCTCGTGATGCATTTTCTTATGTAAACGCAACCCAGTCCGACGCCAGCCCGATGACAGCACCTGAACGTGGCGATGGCATTTGGAACCGCGACGCTTATGTTAATGAATCTGCAACCTTCGATCCTGCAAATGCCCACCAAGCTAATGGCACCCACCACTACCATGCGAATCCCGCTGGGCTACGCCACATGCTCGGGGACTCAGTGAACTACGACGCATCTACAAACCAGTATACCGAATTCGCTAACGGCAGGCACTCACCGATACTCGCTTGGACTTTTGACGGCTTTCCGCTCTATGGCCCGTATGGTTACGACGACCCACTCGATCCCTCGAGTGGTGTTCGTCGCATGATCTCGGGATATCAAATGCGCGATGGCACCAATGGCACTACAAACCTTAATAGTACTGGCCGCATATCACTCCCCCTGTGGATCACTCGCAACGAAGCTGCTCGCACCAACCCTCTCGCTGTAAATCAGTATGGCCCAAATGTCAGCGCCCAATACACCCTTGGTCACTACCTCGAGGACTATGCCTATAAAGGCGATCTTGGTTTTACTCACGGCGCTGATTTCGACCTCAACGAGTATAACGTCCGCTGGTGCATCACACCTGAATTTCCCAGCGGAACCTGGGCATATTTTTCCTGCATCGCAGTGGATGGCACACCCGTTTTTCCCTACAACATTAGCCGCTACTACTTCGGCACTGTACAAGGAACTAACAACCCCACTTTACCCGCCGACCGCGACATCGTTTTCGAAGGCGGGCCTGAAGCGGCGTTGAAAATCAAAGACATCGACGTCGATCAGAACAACGGTGATGTCACCCTCACCTGGTCCACTGCCGAGGGAGGTCAATACACTATCGAGTCCTCAGACCTTGTTAAACCCTGGGAAGCCATCGCAGCCCCAATCGCTAACAGCTCGTCAACCACCATCACGGATTCCTCCCGCGCCACAACAGACTCTGGCTACTTTTACCGCGCTAATCTCGACTACCTAAGCCCTTTCGACGACACCGGTTTTGCCTACGATAATTCAGTCGTCAGCGAGGGGCCTCAAAATAATACTCTCCTCATCATCCTCGACGACTGGGGTATCGATGCCTCAGAGCTCTACAACACGGCAGGAGCTGGCATCCAGCTCGCAAAAATGCCCAACCTTGAGACGCTCGCAAACTCCGGCCTCGTATTCACCCGTGGCTATGCGCAGCCCATCTGCTCCCCTACCCGCGCTACGATCCTAACAGGACGACAGCCATACCAGCACAACGTTGGCAATCCAGCAGACGATTCAACGCTGCCGGCCTCTGAGCTCACCTTTCCAGAAATCATGGCTACTGCAGCTCCTGACTACGGACTTGCCTCCTTTGGAAAATGGCATCTCGGCTCTGGATCGGACGGGCCATTCACAAACGGCGGCTGGCCTAACTTCACGGGCACTTTGCAGGGTGGAGTTCCCGACTACGCCAACTGGACCCGCGTAAAAATCGAAAATGGTGTCACCACCGATACCGGCACCAGCATCACCACCCTTGTGCCGGGTACTTACAGTAGTCCTTACGCGACCTCCGTGCAGGTCGATGAGGCGGTATCTTTCATCACCGCCCAAGGCACTAATCCGTGGGTCGTCTGGATGGGACTCAATGCTCCTCACGATCCATTCCACGATCCATCACCCTATGTCACTCCCACAGCAGGTTACTCCACCACGGGCACCGCCAATAAAGACTATTACGTCAAAATGCTCGAGGCACTCGACCACGAAATAGGTCGCCTTCTTGCCTCTGTTGACCTCAATAACACCAATGTCATCGTTATAGGTGACAACGGCACGCCCGGTCAAGTAGCCCAAGCTCCCGCTGGCGGCATCGCCAACGCAAAGGGATCTCTGAACGAAGGAGGTATCCATGTGCCTTTCTTTGCTGCCGGTCCTGATGTGACGGTCACAGGCTCAACAGACAAGCTCGTACACGTCGTCGATCTATTTGCAACGATCCTCGAACTCTCTAACGTCAACGTTCCGAATGCTACGCAAGGCATCGAAATTCATTCCCAATCGATTTTACCCATCTTCCGTGGTAATGACATGACAGATCGCTGTATCATCGCTGAAAAATTCGCACTGAACGCCGCGACCGACGGCCGCGCATTAATCATGGATGATTGGCCACAGTACAAGCTCGTCTCCATTCAGGATGTTACTGACCCCACCGACACACCGATTTACCAAATGTATGAACTTGGAAGCGACGGGGTTGAATCTAACACATTAACTACACCACCCAATCCAGGAGACGCTCACGAGGCCGCTTACAATGCTTTAGTCGCCAAAGACCAATCACTTGTTCCCGACATCCCCGGAGACACTCTTTACCTACAGCTACCAACGCTGACTGGCGGCTCTGGTGTGCCGGGCAACGCCAACGTGACCCCCGACACCATTACCGTCGATGGTGTGATCGCAACGTTTGTTGGCCGCCTCGATCAGACAGATACTTATGATCAATTCTGGATAAAGTGTACTATGCCCAACACTTCAACGGGACCATATACAGCCGCCACCGTTACCTTCCCTGATAATCCTAACAGCGGAGCCACTCGATCCTTTAATGCGACCAGCATCATCATCGCTCCATGATTTTTTCATTTTCAAATTTTGCGAAAGAATTCCAGCGCTACCTCCTAGCTATCGCGCTACTCAGTATTTCTAATACCTCATTAATCGCCACTAGCCCGCTCCATCTGACGTTCACTCATCTCGAAGGAGACCGACCTATCTTATCTGATTCCCTCCGCTATAAAAACAATGCCGGAGAAACCTACTCCTCCACGCGCCTGAGCTATTTGGTCAGCGATATCACGCTACACCGCCCAGATGGTGCACCCGCAATATCGACAAAAGCGAATGGTTTTATCGATTCCACACGCTCGCGCTTTAGCTTGGCAAAAGTCCCACACGGAAATTACACCGCTCTGTCCTTTTACATCGGCCCTGACAAAAAAACGAACCACTCAGACCCCGCCCAATACACCGCCAACCACCCGCTTAATCCGAACCTGAATAATCTGCACTGGGATTGGCAAGGCGGTTACATATTCATGGCTCTCGAAGGTCACTGGCGCAAACCTGGCGCCAAATTTCCCGATGGTTATGCCTATCATTTTGCCAACGATGCCAACCGCACCCGTATAACTCTCAAAGCTCCCATAAAAATCACTGGCGAGACTAATCTTAACATCGCACTTGATCTCGGCAAACTCCTCAAAGGCCTGTCGTTTGCAAAAGACGGTGCAACGACGCACTCGCAGGCAGGTGATCCCGTCGCTGCCCGTCTCCGCACTAACCTGGCTTCCGCATTCCGCATCCTGCACGTCGCACCAACACGACAAATGCCGCCACAGCCGCGGGTTAAGCCGATCGACCTCCCAGCGAAGTTCACACCCTACCCCATCACGCTGCCGAAGCATATTCCCATCCCGGCACTGCCACTCGACAACCCACTCATCAAAGAACGCGTCACGCTTGGTGAGAAACTTTTTTCCGAAACCAAGTTCTCGCGCACGAATAGCATTTCATGTGCTTCCTGCCATCAGGGCGAAACCCTCTCCGATCCGCGCCAGTTCAGCTTAGGAGTCGATGGCAGAAAAGGAACCCGCCACTCGATGCCACTTTTTAACCTCGCTTGGAAAAAAAGCCTATTCTGGGACGGGCGCTCTCCCACCCTACGCGCTCAGGCACTCATCCCGATTGAGGATCATCTGGAAATGGATGAGTCACTCGAAAAAGTCGTCGCAAAACTCAAGGCCGACCCCACCTACCCAGCTCTGTTTGCTGCGGCATTTGGATCAGGAAAAATTACCCCGGAAAACATTGGCCTCGCCATCGAAAACTTCCTCCTCACCCGCCTGTCTCTCGATTCCAAGCTCGACCGCTCAGTCAAAGGAAACGCCACCCTCACCCGAGAAGAAAAACGTGGTTTTGAACTCTTCTTTACCGAGTTTGAGCCACGCCTCGGAAAGTTCGGCGCCGACTGCTTTCACTGCCACGGCGGCGCATTATTCACTGACCACTCATTTCATAACAACGGCCTAACAACCACCGACGACATTGGCCTCGCAGCATTTACCAAAAAAGATTCGGACCGCTTCAAATTCAGCACCCCGAGTCTACGGAATGTGGCGTTGACCGCGCCATACATGCACGACGGTCGGTTCTCCACTCTCGAGGAAGTTATCGATCACTACAACGACGGCTTCACGCGCAGCGAAACACTCGATCCCAACCTCGCTAAACACCCCCGTGGCCTAAAGCTATCCGAGGCTGACAAGCGATCACTCATCGCTTTTCTCAAGACCCTCACCGATCCAGCGATGCTGAAAAAATGAAACCCATCAGGATCATGTTATTTTTCTAGCGACCTGAATAGTTGCCTTAGCTGCAATAGTGTGAATACTCGCGTCATCATTTGAAAATGATTCACACTATGAAAAAACTAACAAAAATCTTTACCGCAGCCGCTCTCGGCGCTGGGCTTTCTTTCCTCAGCTCCTGCAGCACATCCTCATCCAGCTCATCAGGGAGTGCCTTTTCCTTCGATCCACCCGTAACACAGCCAACCAACCGTTCTGCGGTCAAGGTTGCCATCAGCACCTCGGCTCAGAAGATGTATATTCTGGAAGGTGATAAAGTGCTGCTAGCCAGCCCGGTCGCTGTTGGAAAAGCAGCCACCCCCACCCCTAGAGGAACCCATCGGATTAACTCGAAGACCAAATTCCGCCGCCGCCAGGGCCAGCCAGGACGTGGTTACCCGATGACCTACTGGATGTCTTTTTACAGCCCAGCTTACGGAATGCACTGGGGCTTCATTAAACCGTATCCCTGCACCGCTGGATGCGTGCGTATGCCGCTAAACACCGCCCGAAAGGCATTCGATCTCATCAGCGTTGGCACTCGGGTTAACATCTCCAGCAGCCAGCCGTGGGACGCAACAGTCGGTGCCAAGCTACCTCGCCTCGATGATTCACCACTGCCTAACCCACCCATGTCTTACATGCGAAGCAGCAAAGTTTTCCAAGACGCTGAAAAGGGTAAAATGTGGAGTTTCTAACAGTTTCTATAATGCACACCGCAAGAAAAAAACAGGTCACTCTAGGCTTCGCGGTCACACTCGCTCTCGCGGCATTTATATCACCCCTCTCAGCACTTGCTGACACCAAGCCCAAACGTCCTAACATTCTTATCATCTACGTTGATGACCTGGCGCGCGGTGACGTTGGCGCGTTCGGCTGTCCAGATCCTGGGACTGAAAATATCGACCGCCTTGCCGATCAGGGCACACGCTTGACCAATGCCTTCACCCACAACGCGCCATGCTGCCCGAGCCGCACCGCATTGATGATGGGCATGTACACTCAGCGTTTTGGCAAGTATGGCCTTTCCCGTGGCGTCCCAATCCCAGAGGACAAAGCAACACTCGCCGAAACACTCCGCGACGCCGGCTACCACACGGGTTTTATAGGTTTTGAAAAATGGGATATCGGCAAATGGGATCAGGGTGCCCTCGACCGTGGCTTCATGGAAGCTGCCAAACAAACACCACGCAAAAAGGCACCCAACGGCAAAGGACACAACTCGTGGTACATCGGGGTCGATGACACCTACCTAACGGAAACCGAGGGCGACTACGCGGTCGATTTCATTTCCCGTCACGGCAAGACCGACAAACCGTTTTTCCTCTACTACGTGCCGCTCGCCGTACACACGCCGTTACACGAGGTACCCGAAAAATACCTCGAGAAACTCTATCCCAACCACGAGGGAAAGCGCCCAGCCCGACACTACCTCCGCGCCACTCTTCATTGCCTTGATATCCAGATCGGCCGCATGCTCGATAAGCTCAAGGAAATGGGAATTGACGATGACACCCTCGTCATCTTTGGCAGCGACAACGGCGGCGACCCAGTAGCAGGCCATCGCCCCCTTCCCTTTCGCGGCGGCAAACGAGGAGTCATGCGCGCGAACCTCCAATGGGAAGGTAACTACCGTATGCCCACGATCGTCTCTTTCCCCGGCACCCTGCCCGCTGGAAAAAGCTACGCCGGCATGGCGAGTACCATCGACTTCTACGCCACCGCAGCCGCCATCGCCAAAACACCTCTACCAAAGCATTGCGAGGGCAAGAACCTGATGCCACTTCTGCTCGGCAAAAAGCAACCTGACGCCGACCGCATCCTCTTCTGGAATACTCACGGCTCACAGATCACCCGCTGGAAACAATGGCGTATCGTCAAGTTCCGCGACCAGCCCGACTGGCGACTCTACAACATCGAGGCCGACCCTAGTGAAACCACTGACCTGGCCAAAAAGCACCCGGATGTCGTCAAAATCATGTCCAAGCGCTATGACACATGGCTCAGCGAAATGGCCAAACCCGTCAAACCTGTTCGCCCACCCAAGGAAGTCTTTCCACACACCATCCGCGGTAACCACGCCCGCCGCCCCTTCGGCACAGGATGGATCACCGTGGAGGAGTGGGACAAAATCAAAGACGATCCTACAAAGTGGTCTGAGCAACATGCCCGCGAGCAGATGCTCAAGGCAAAGCCCTACTAGGTATGATCATCATCGCAGATCAATCTTTCAAAGACTGATCATCTATTTACACAGGATTTACCAAAGTTCACCACAGTCTATGGTACACTTAATCCGCTATGAAAATGATCAAGTATATCCTCTGTGCGGTATCGCTGCTGAGTGTCCCCAACCTAACAGCACTCGCTGAAGAAATCCCACGCGTCCCACGTGGAAAAGCGGGCGATCCTGCGGACAAAATCAAATTTGAACACCTGAAACTCCGTGAAGGGGTTCGGCTTTTTTACGGAGCCTCCATGATCCGATCCAATTACCCCTATGTCTGGGTTCAGCTTCCAGGTGCCGAAAAGCATCTTGAGTTCACTCATGAAAACGCCCAGCAGGTGTTTACGCCGATCAAGAGCGAGCAGGCAGCCATGGAATTTGTCAGGTTTTTTCACACCGGCATCACCATAGATTCAGAAAAAGTTTACACGGCGGCAATGAAAGCCGCGGAGAAACTCGGGTTCAAAGCCACAATCGATAAAACTCCCACTCACTACGGCTTCAAAGCAATGAAGGGTGAAAACGGCAGCATCGAAGTACGCCTTCTCATTTATGGTGAAAACCACGGTCAATACCAACTTCAAGAATACCGTTATTTCTTTGGCAAGAATGGATTCGAGAAGAAAGAGAAAATGATTTACCTCAAGGGACCCTACACCAGCTGGCAGACCGGTCCGTTAGATACCGAACAAACACAGAATGCAGAAGCCAAGCGCTGGAGCGAGTTAGCCCGATTCTCAAAGGAGGTTGGCGGCGCTATCAACAAAGCCGAGCAATAGTCAATACAAGAGCAAAGCCGATTTTTAACCAAGCGATATATACGGTAGGGTAGCGTATTCCCAAGCAACTTGCCAGATATGCTAATTGCCCTTCTTCAGATCTACCAATGCATCTGCGAAGGCCTTGCCGATCTGGCCAAAGAATTTGGCGGAGCCGTGATAATGGAAACCTTGATTGGATCTTCCGCTCTGGTATATGAACAATTCTTCTTTGGTGAGTGCCTTTTCTATCGCAGCGTCCGATTTAGCCCTAATTTCCGCAAAAGCCTTTTTCTTTTCCTCGGGCTTCATGTCACTTTTCTTGATCTTCTTAGACTCCTTGGAGAAAGGTGCTTTTGCTGCATTGACCTTTGCCATAACCACGTCGATTTCAGCTGGCCAGTATTTGTGTGTAAAAACGTTGACCACGTTGCCTTTGAACTCATTCATTCCAGCTGGAGTTGCCATGGCATCACGGAAAGCCTTGGCCCCGTCGCTTGCTTCTTCTCCACCTGTTCCTAACACACCAACTACAAACGGCAGCTTGGGCGCCTTCAAGTCTTTTCTAACATCGCGAATAAAACATCTTAGCAGGCGACTATACTCAGAGTAATCCTTGGTGCTCTTTTTGCCCTTGGTGGGATCGGTGCGTGGATAAGGGCCAACCAAGTCGTTGAAACCTTGGAACCAAACAAAACCCGCAAGCTCAACGCCCTGTTTGGCATCGTAGTCCGGGTAGACTTTTTTCGGATCAGCGAGCACCTCCTTCACGTGCTGCATCATGTGTTGGTAATATTTACCCACCTTCTGTTTGGCTTTCTCCCGCAGTTTTTCATCGGCGATTTCGCCACCGCTGGGCGGACGAAAATCAACCATCAGGCTCTTACCGCCCCAAGCGTTTTTGATCAGCAAGATTGGCTCGTTAAGCGCCTTGTTCATGTAGATGCCGAAGGTCAACTCGGGACCGATCTTTCCGGTGCCGACGTGATGCTGGCTACCGAAACCTGCGGTGAGCTTACCCGACTTCTTACCGACTGGATCACCTGAAAAATTACCGTAGGAATAGGCGATCCACACGTCATCGATAACCGCTGGTTTACCATCGGCACCGACCATCAGCTTGTGCATGGCTGCAGTCTGCGGGTCCTTGGCGATGGCAGGGAAGGTGTGAATCTGAGCGTGACCCTCCATGTTAGATTGGCCACAGAGGATGTAAACTTTCAGCGGCTTGGCTGCGACAGGAGTCGCCAAGACGATAAATGTAGACACTATTATGGACAACGCGATGTGGAGTGGCTTCATGGCATTATATTAAAAACTGTGGATAGGCTCGTTTCCGTGAAAAGACCTGCATAGCGTGCAGATCAGCTCATGAACTGCTTGATCGCGCCTTTCTGATCGAGCTTCTTACGCGCCATTTCCAGGTCGAGGTCACCGTAGTGTTCGATGGGATTTCCGTGGGCGTTAAGCAGGGTGGTGTACCAGTTGCCGAGTGTTTTGTGCCCTTCAACACCAAGGACTGGCAGGCGGACGTATCGGCCTGCCATGTCGAGATTGCAGTTGTTACCTGACATCACCACGAACGGTGACTCAAGGCCGATGCCGTGGTGCGTTTCTCCGTTTTCAGGGAAATACATGATCATGGTATTATCAAACATGCTACCGTTTCCTTCCGGTGTCTTTTTCAGTTCCTCAACGAGGGTTTTGATCTGGTTGACGTGGCTGATGCGGATCTGCTCACGGGTTTTCCATGCGGGAACGCCGCCAAAGGCTTCGTCGTGGCCAAGCGGGTGAATACCGACACGGTCGGTCTCATTGCCGGGAAGTCCCGTGACGGGTGTGCCGAGGTCATCGATCGTGTAGGTAACGACGTTTGTTAGGCCTGCACGCAATGCGGATATGAGCACCTGAGTCATCGCTGCCTGCTTCTCTGGTGTGCTGGCATTGGCACCACCGTTGGCATGAACAGGGTCTAGCTCGGGCAGATGCTTAGCCAATGATCCTGAGAGAGCGATGAGCTTTTTGTTACGCTCGCGGATGGCATTGATGGATTCGACTTGTGCCTCCTGGCGTCGTTTTTCGTGGCCTTTGATGCCGCTCGCCTTGAGTCCCTCTTTACCCTGCAAAAATGAGAGCATGTCGTTATCGGAATTCACCGCGTCAGGATTTAGAACGGACTTAAAGAGTTCACTGCGTGCGGTGTCTGGATCGGCGTAACAGTAGTTACGTGTTTGCGGAGCGGGCGCGGAGTATCCTGATACGATACCTGTGCGGCCTTGCGCAAAGGAAAGCTCAACGTGACCAAACGGCGATGGGAAAAGCTTCGCCAGCTCAAAGTCAACCGTCGCGCGTTTGATGGCACTCAACGTATTCCTGTTAGATTTAAAACATCCCATGACCGACGAAAAAGAGAAGTGAATATTCTCACTCATCTTCGCGGAGAGGCCCTGGAGGATGGTCATGTTTTCCTTATGGTCGTCCAAGCCGCGCAACCAATTTGGTAGCTCGTGCTTATCCAGATCCACTTCGAGAGCTTGCTTCGTCTTATCGAGGTCACGATCCTTGTTAGAAAAACTGGGCAGTGCACATTCGAGAGGGCGGATACCACTGGATTTCCGGATGAAAATGAAACGCTTCGGCATATTACCACCCGCGCCGCCCGTAGCACCTGGTGCCGCAAACAACTGATTATAGGACGGTGCCAGAGCCATCGCTCCCGCGCCAAGGACTGACTTTCTCAAAAATTCTCTTCGGTGGATCATGGTTTAGTTTTCTATTGGTTTGCGGTAGATAAAGGAGTCTGACGTGAGTAATGATACGATAACAGCATCAAAGCTGCCATCGTTTTCGACGTATGCTTTTTCGGCATCGATGAGTGTTTTTGAGTCTGAGAGCTGCTCATTGCGCCCCATAAAGTATCGGAATGCATGGCGGATGAAGGACTGGCGGACGCGGCGCGACTTGCTCAGGCGCTCGGCTAGATCCAGTGAATCTTTGAGATCTCCGTCGAGTTTGGGGTCGCCTGTTCCTTTGAGGTGACCGCTAGCATCCACAGGTAGCGTTTTGTATATATCGCGAAGGTCAATGAGATGGTTACGGTTTTTAGCCTTGTCCGGCTTCTTTTCCAGAATGTGCTCCGGGTATTCTAACGACTCCTTCTTACGAAAACGCCCAAAGTCATCAAAGTTCTCAAAGGTGTAACCTATGGGGTTGATTTTGACGTGACATTTCCAGCACGACTCAGCTTCGGTTGCACTCGCCAATCGGCTGCGTAGGGATTTATTGTGGTCTTCTGGAATCTGGGCGTCGACCGTGATCGGCACGTCGGGAATGGTGTCGCCGAGAAGTTTTTCCCTTACAAAAATGCCACGGTGCACAGGGTCGGTCTCGGTATTAAACGCATGGGCAATGAGCCAAGCCGGATGGGTCAGCATGCCCTTGCGGTTTGGCACCTTGGCGGGTTGCTTTGCTGACCAGTGCCAGTTGTCTTTGCGGTAACCCCAGAACTTGGCAACGTTTTCGCCTGGCATGAAATCAGAGCCGTAGCCACGGTAAAAGTCGAATGGAGCGGCGTCTTTCTGGCCTTTATCGAGCCTCGCAACGATGGATTTCATTGACTGCTTGAAGTGTTGAATCGTCGTTCCCGTTCTCTTGCGTGCTTCTAAATTATCGGGATCCACACCTCTCATTTTTACTTTCTTGAGAAAGTCGTAATGATCTTTGAGGTCATCTTTTTTGAAGTTCTGCCAGTCCTTATCCTTGAAGTAAGCGTAGATGCTTTTGATCCGATCTGAGGCGTCCTCCATACGCTCATTGTCCCCATCGTGGTAAACGTAGAACTCTTCCGTGCTGAGCAGTTCTTCGAAGACATTCTGATCTTTTTCCAATATGTGTTCCACGATGCGGTCGGCCTCATTAACCAGACGGGAGGTGGCATTTATTAGGCGGTCTCCGCCAAAGCGTTTTTCGTCCTTGAAGATCTCCAGCGCCTTGGGATAGCCAAAAAACTCACGGAAAAACCGTAGCTCGCGGATAGGCATGCTCGTTTTGTTATCGTAGAAATTTTTATCCTCAAGGATGGGGTCTATTAATGTGTAAACATCGCGACGGGCCAGAAGGCGCTTAATCTCACGCTCGTAGTCTTTACGGGTATTGAGCTTACCGTTTTTGGCAGCGGCAACCAACTCCTCGTCTGGACTCTGATCAGTGAGAGCATAAGCAATGGCATAGCTCGCATCGCGTGGCGACATCATACGGCGACCGTGTTCATCTTGCTCTCCGGTTCCGAACTCGCCACGATAGGCAAATTCACTAGAGAGGATGAAGGTCTGGATCAGCTTCTGGACTGCCTTGCGGCGGCCAAGTTTTCCAACGTATGACTGAGCTAGCGCGACGTAGTCCGCTCTCTCCCCAGAGGTGGGCTCTCGCTCAAGAATGAGGGTGGAAAGTTCATCAACGAGCTGTGCAAGCAGCGCTTCACTAGGTGGGCCGGCGTCAATACGCTCCTGAGTGAAGGACTGCTCCCACTCGGACATACAGCGCTCGATAAGATCCCCGTAATGGTCACCTTTCTTACGGTGTTTCTTGATCGCCGCGTGGATCGCCTTCATTTCCTCATCAGCAAGCGGCTTGTAGACCAGCGGCTTGATTTTGCGTTTCTTACCCTCCGCGGCCTCGCGAATTTCCTTCATGTATTCACGTAAAATTCCCATGCGTGCCTGGATCTTACGCTCATGATCACCGTAGTAGAACCAAGTCCGATCGCAGAGTTCGCGGAATTCGTCGTCGGACTTCTGCGCGTGCTCCGGCTGGTAAAGATAGCGGAATACCGTTGCGGAACCCTCTAGCTTGTCCAAAATGTTCATCGCTACGTGAGGTGCCCTCTTGTACTTCTCACCCTTCTCCAATTTCTTCAACGGGTTCAATTTTACTGGAACGAATTCCGGCAACAGATCCTGATGCTCGTCGCCATGGACTTGCTCACAGATCCTAACGATGAAGTTTTCCAGAAACTCGCGACGGGATGCCAGAGTCTTAAGGTGAGTCTCTTCCATCGCCATGATCTCAAAAATGGCTGGAAGGTATTTTCCCCTGCTGCGCTGCACCTTGTAGTCCGTGATATGCTGTGCCACCGCTTGTGCATTCGTGAGCATGCTCGAGAGGTGCCCGCCAGTTAGATCCTCGGTGGCATAATAACGAACGCCGATGGTCTTCGGTAATAGGAAGGGGTTGGCAAGCGATACGTCGCGGATTTTTTTACTACCAACCACATCGATCTTTTTCTTTTTGTGTCTCAGGCTCGCCTTGTTTTCGAGGATGCGCTGGAATTTAGCATTGAAAATAAACTCGCTGATCAGCCAGCGGCGGTCGTAGGTAAATGCCGGTACATCCTTGTATTCGCCCGAGAAGAGTTTTTTGTGGTCAACGTAATTACCGTAGTCGGGTTTTTGTAACTTCCCCTCCAAGGTCGAGGCCTTGTAAACAGCCAGTTCTTTGGCCACAAACGCCAACAACGCCTTACGCTCCGCCTCGTCTGGCTGATCCTCTTTTTTAGGAGGCATATGCTTGAAGTAGAGCTGCTCCTGCATTCGGTTCAGAAGATCAAGCCGCTTGCCATTGTCCAGCTCCGCTAGATTATCCAGCCTGATGTCACCTTTTTGCCGCGCATCATCATGACAATCATAGCAATAGAACGCCATCAGGTCGTCGGTCTTCTCCGAGACCTTAAAAATATGATCTGCGGCAGGTTCAGCCGACAAATCAGTAACACTAGGGTGCAGAATCGCGATAGACGTCGCTATTATAAATCAGGCTCGTTTCATGTTCTTGGAGTTCCAAATTACGCAGGTAAGCCCGCTCACCTATCATTGATGCGTTTACAATAGCCATAGGTGAAAGTGCAACTACAAGCATCTCCCTACCCTCGTGCCATTAGGGTTCTTTACTCCGGATGTTTGACATGCATGTCTTTGGAGTAGAGTCTGCCCTAGCATAACAGACATTTCCACAGAATCAGCAAGCGGATCTAACATTTACAATTAACAGATTATGAAAAGCATTAGTATCATTATAACTGCCGGCCTCATTGCAGTGCTCCCCAGCGTGGTTACCGCCGATGAGGCATCTCCCCTTGTAGTAGCCAAACAAAAAGCCCCCCGCACCCTAGCTGAGATTTCTTTGAGCAAGCAGCCCGCCACCATCAAATTGACACTCACGACTGGAGCCAAGAAAGGACAACCTTTTTCAGGTGCCTTCATCTCGAACGATGGGTTGGCACTGGTCGATCTCACCAGTCTCGCATGGGAAAAACTACCAGCAGCCACCACTTGGGACGAAACCAAAATTAAATTCGAAAAGATACTTGGTATTTTTCCCGAGCCAGAGTTGGCCCTCGTTAAATTCAATCACCGCCCGAAAGTCTGGCTAACACTCTCCAACAAGAAGCCTGCCGTTGGCGAATCTCTCGCCATGGTTTTTACGCAAAAACAAAACAAGGTTGCTTATCGCAGAAGCGAAGGCGATGTACCACCAGTCGTTGGTCAAGTGATGACGCAACGCACAACGGTGACAAGCTCTAACCTCAAGGGACAGTTCTTCCACACTATCCTTAGCCTCGGATGCAGCCCAACTCGGAAACAGCGTGATCAATTTGCGCCTGGAGTATTCGCAATCAATAGCGACGGAGGCCTTGTCGCCGTATCTGGGGGGCTCGGTTTAGCAGACAACGGCCAAACTCTCATCACACTCCCTCCAATCACTCACCTCTTCGACAAAATCCGCCAACTTGCGGATGGCCAACAGGCCATCTCAAGAGACGAGATCAAGAAGCATATCGACATCACGTTAGTGGATAATGACTTTCGTTCGCTCCACCTAGCTGAGGCTTCAGGAAACAATGCAGAGGCTCGTTCTCGCCTGACCATACTGATTAAAAAATATCCGCAGAACAACTTTCTTAAGCAGCTCGCCATCATGCATGATCTGCGAAATGATCAAGGTGCCCCCATCATCACTATTGAAGATTTTCAACCCGATCCAAAATCATCGAGAGCCAGACAGATCACCACTCTGACAGCACGAGCCAAGATCTTAGTGCAAAAGCAGGACAGACAGGGAGCGATCAGAGCATTGGAGAAAGCCATTCAATTGAGCCCTGAAGATTATCCAGACGCACGACTCATGTTAGCTTATATCTACATGCAATCTAGACGTCTGGATGAAGCTAAACCGTTGCTTCTCAAAGTCTACCCATTGACAGATGATCATATTTCGGTCACTGGGACACTAGAAAGCATCATGATCAAGGAACGCAAAATTGATGAAGCAGATAAATATTCGAAGAGACTCTACCAGCTCTACAAAATCTACAGGAGATGAACCGGTTCAATAAACAACTCTTGTAAAAAGAGCCACCATGCTCGACAGGAAAGTCAAAAACGTCGCTTGCATCCGGCTACTTGCATCCCTTTCGGTGGTGTTTTCCCATTCGTTTCTGATCGCTGAGGGAGTGGAGGACAACGAGCCACTACAGCAAATCACCGGTGAGGTGTAAAATCGATGGCTATTGAAAATCACCCTTTTGGGCACCATTCAAGACTCTATCGAGCTGGGATTTGATAGCTGCCGCCCAGCGGATGTAGCCTGCGCGATTCAGGTGTAGTTTATCACCTACAAAAAGCTCCGTCCTTGGCTTGCCATGCTCATTCAGGTAGATGCTATGGGTTCGGCAGTTGATACCAACAGCATACCGCGCTGATGGGTTAAAGTTTTCAGAGAACTTTGCTTCATAAAATAGAGTTTCCTTTTCCTTCGCTAACAGTACAACCTTGAACATGCGCAGGAAGCCTAAGAATCCCCCGGCCAATCCAGCGCCCTCAGAAGTCGACGTCCTGATCATCGGTGGCGGTGTCACCGGGATTTCTCTGGCCGCTCTCATGGCTCAAAATAAGTCGCTCCTGTTGCTCGAGAAGAGAGATTTTGCATCGGGAACATCGCAAGCATCAGGAATGATGGTTTGGGGCGGGTTGCTCTACTTGAAAAATTTCGAGTTTCGTTTGGTCTGGAAGTACTGCCGCGCTCGGGATCGCATGATCGGTCGCCAGAACGGTCAAGTTACTAAGCGTAAATTCACCTATATGATGCAGAAAAAGGGTGGCAGAAGCCGCGTTTTCGTTTGGCTTGCCCTGCAAGTCTATCAGGCATTCTCTCTTTGGAAACGCGCTCGGTTAAAATCATTCAGGCCAGAAAATCTGGATGCCAATTTTAACCCAAACATGTTTTCTAATGGTTGGACATACGAAGAAGGTTTTCTCACCGAGTCTGATGCTCGTTTTGCCTTACTGCAATTACAGAGGGAAAATGAAAAAGCCCACGTGGCAAACTACCAAGAGGTTACCTCAATCCGGTCACAGGATGACGGTGGGTTTCAGGTGGATTATCAAGACACGATTACTGGCCAGAAAATGCAAACCCGCGTTGGTAAAATCATCAATTGTGGCGGCGTGTGGGCCGAAGAGATCAATCTCAATTTTGGAATTTCTACCGAACACACACACTATCTCAGTAAGGGAGTCTATCTGCTACTCCCGGCGTCAGCTTGCACTGACGCTATCATTATGGATATGGAAGATCACGATGACACCCTCTGCTGGGTTCCTTGGGGAGAGGTTGTCATGTGGGGCCCCACGGAAACAAAAATCGACAGCTTGGAGGAGGCTGTTGCGACTTACGAAGACATCGATTTTCTATTGGATAGCCTCAACCGTGTTAGCCAAAAAACATGGCGTCGGGATGACATTTTAAACGTCCGCTGTGGAGTGCGACCATTGGTGAACAAGCCGGGTAAGTCCGTCAAATACCCGCTCGACCTCTCCCGCCGCGCGGTAGTGGAAAAATCACCTGACCGTGACTGGTGGACAGTTTTCGGTGGTAAGCTATCTGGTGCTGCAGATCTAGCCGCCACTATCCACAGGACTATTTTTCCAGATGAACCGATCCAGAATAGCAGCCCAGATCCAGAAACGCCCCCGCCCCCTATCACTAAGAAGTATTTCTTGGGACGTGAACTACCTGAACCCTCTTATTGCAGGGAATTCGAACACTGCAGAACACTCGAAGATTACTTGCGAAGACGAACAAACATCGCGCAGTGGATTCCCAACAGCGGCTTCGGAAAAAACTACGAATTCCAAAAAGATCTTATCGCAATCGCGGGGGTTTTGTTAGACGATGACGGATCGGCAGTAGATGAAGTTCAAGCTTATCGCGAGAAAGTAACCGCTGAAAAAAAACAATGGAATGAAAGATAAACCAGCTATTTTGGGTGGAGAGCCCACTGTGACGTGTTCTGAAGAAGAGTTTGAAAAGGCGAACGCCTGGCCAATTCTTGGAAATGATGAACTCGACGCGATTAACCAGCTGTTTCATGACGGCAATATAAGCACACACCCCATCATCGGAGAGTTGGAGCAAGGATATTGCGAACTCGCTGAACGTAAATATGGTGTAGCTCACTGTAATGGAACCACGGCGTTGATGGCTGCTTTTTGGAGTCTTAATCTCGAACCTGGCGACCGGGTGTTTGTGCCGAGTGCCACTTTCTGGGCGAGCGTCTTGCCGATGATGTGGATGGGTTTGGTACCCGTTTTCTGTGAGACGGAACCGGATCAACTTGGACTTGATATCGAAGACATGCGTGCCAAGTGGACGCCTGATGTTAAAGCAATGGTCATCGTTCCGTTATGGGGTATGCCATCTAATTACTCCACTCTCATGGACTTTGCTGCGGAGAAAAATTTACGAATCATCGAAGACGCCTCTCACGCACACGGCGCTCGCTACCGTGGACGACCCTGCGGATCATTTGGTGATGTTTCTGTCTTCAGCCTACAGGGAGACAAGCTCGCTCCCGCCGGCGAAGGTGGGGTGCTACTTACTGACGATGATGAAATCCACGAGCGCGTCCTCTGCCTTGGGGATATTACACGGATCTACCAGCTCGATAGTCCGGCTAGACGGTTCGCCGCCACTTCATTTGGAATCAAAACCAGAATTGCTCCGGTATCCGCTGCGATCGGTCTCTGTCAGCTGAATAAGCTCCAAAAGGCCAATGCTGTTAGAAAAGAGAATATGGTTGCCGTTTCATCGGCCCTCGAAATCTATGGCTTTGAGACCTACATGGATACCGAGCACACGGAGCGCACCTATTTTGAATTTCTTGTTCGCTGTGATGAAAGCTCTTTGGATGCAGGCGGGTGGATGCAAGCGCTGCGCGCAGAAGGTTGCAGTGTTGATCTTCCACGCTACCCACTGCTCCATCAGCAACCGTTCTTTTCAGAAGAAACATATAAAAAAGTGCTACGTTTGCCCGACGACCAGGTTCCAGATTACAGCGAGGTTACTCTACCAAAAACCCAATCCCTCAATGAACAAATGCTCAAGCTGCCGTCATTTCCCAACGCGGCACCAGATGTTCTAGCCAGCTACATCAACGCCATCCATGAAGTAGGTGAAAATAGCGATTCGATTGCCGCTGCATTAGGTAAGGCATCAACATAACCCAAATAAATGCGCCTAATCCAAAATATCATTCTATTGTCAACAGCAGCTATGGCTGTAGTAGCAGTGCAGGGTGAGACAACCAATGACTGGCGTCTCCAACTTCTGAAAGAGCAGGGAATATCATCTAAAACATCTGAGCTTGAAAAATTTCAACAAAACCTCGCCAAGCCAGGAAAAGCACTGAACAAGGCTGTCAAACAACTCGGCTCGGAAGATTTTATGCAGCGTGAGCAAGCACAAAACCAACTTCAGATGATGGGTCAGGAAATTCTACCTTCTCTTCATAAACTCAAAAAATCTGGTGATCCAGAAGTGCAGGTTAGGCTAGAAGAAATCATTCGCCGACTGGAAAAAGGAGGGCGATGGGAAAAAGGAGCACTAACCCGTCGTGCCATTGCTAGCCTGCTACATGATAGAAAGAACCCTGGAAAAAAAGATCCTCAAGGTATTATGTTTGTCGAATTTTTCCAAAAACCCCAAGCAGCTCTTGGCAAAGAATATCAGAAGCTTCGATTTTCTGCAGCAAAAGGTATGGGGGGTTTTGTCGCTAAAGGTGTCGCACGGATGAAGGGACAACATGGTGGTGACGGCGACCAGAGACTGCTTCTCTACTCCAAAGACCTCACCGGCAAGGCTGTGTTTCCGGACAGCTTCAGAATTGAAGCCAAGCTAGGTTCAGAGCCTGGAGGCGCCGGCACACACCACGTGGGAATATCGATCGGAAACGTGAGGGCATTGTTTCATCCAGGATATAACACGGGTGCATTTCGATTCGAACGTGTAAATGATAACAAATACATTACCCGTAGTGCTGACATGGGATTCACACCCCCGGCAGGAAAGCTTCTTCCCATGAGCGTCGAGGTTAAACGTCTTAAAAATGGTGATGTCAAATTGGACGTTCAAGTCACAAGCGGTAAAGATACCTATCGAGCCACTCAGACGATTAAGTTTGCCATCATCGGCAAGCTCCAGAGCATCGGACTAGATCGTAGTGGCAGAACTGGTGGTGACGGACTCTTCGATGACTTTATTGTTGATCTTGGTAAACCCTGATTGCGAGGTTGCATTTATCTAGATCCCTATCATGCTGGGGGACTTGAGCGTGTGCCCGAGGCACTCAACTAAAACCTTTATTAAACATTATGCCAAAAGTCCGACTATCAGGAACCGTCCGTGGAGAAAGCGATCCAGCCAGAGCCTCACGAGCCGAGTTATTATCAGAACTATTCACCAACGGCTGGGATATCCACAACTCTAACGGAGATGAGCAAATCACTCTCGGAAATATCGAGGAAAAAATTATCCGCTCAGACGCATTCGTGTTCACACCCGGTGCTACCTTAGAAGATTACTTCAAAGCCATTTCTGTCTTTGTCGGCTACCAAACCCTTGATGCCAACCTTCAGGGTAAACCCACCGTGATCCTCAATGGAGACGGGTCTTGGAAACCATTTTATGACCTGCTCAGCCATCTTCGTGAGTTGGGAACCATTAGCCAAGATTATCGCGATTTTCTGATTCATGCGGATCATCCAAGCGAAGTCATTAGCCACCTAACACGTCTACGTAAAGAAGGGCTTCCCTCTGTGGGACGAGAAAACGAAGAGGATGAAGTAGAGGACACCACCTCCTTTGAAACGCCTTTACCTGAAGACTCAAAAGGCAACGTCTGCGTGTTCTGCTCTGCTACCATTGAGGATGAGGCATATCTCAGCGACGGTGAACGTCTCGGGCGTGAGCTAGCAGAGAACCAGCTTGGCTGTGTCTCAGGCGCAGGAAAAACGGGTGTCATGGGCGCCGTGGTTCGAGGCTCTGTCGATGCCGGAGGATGGACTGGAGGCTCAAACGTCCCGCATATCATTCGGCTCGAGGGCTTACCTAAAGGGCTCTCCAGCTTCTGGCTTCGTGATGATATCTACACCCGCATGGAAATAATGATCGATAGATCAGATTCGTTTATCGCCTTCCCTGGTGGAGCGGGAACCGTGCAAGAAGTGTTTGCGCTACTCATCTTCAAGCAGCAGGGTCATGCTCTAATGGAGAACAAACCCGTCATTCTTTTCAATCGTGAAAATGAGCACGGTGTTCGCTTCTGGGATCCGTTTGTTAGACTGCTTGAGGAAATGTGTGCGCCAGATATGTTCCACGTTGTTGATGAACTTGACGATCTCGTGCCCGCTACACTGAGAAAGATGAAACACTATTCTGAGCGCAGTTAACGCGCGCTCTGAAGGCTCAGACTATTTAGCCGCTGCCTTAATCTCGCGGATACTAATGTTGCGGAATCGATAGGTTTTTCCTTTTTCACCGTGATGTTGAATTCCGATGTGCCCACTTGCGTCTTCAGCGTCACGGAGATCCGTCGTGAGCGCTCCATCGACCCAAACCTGTAGGTGGTCACCTACGGCTAGGATGCGGTACTTGATCCACTTGCCAAGCGGCGCCTGAACTTTGCTGGTTTCTACTTTTTGCGCCTTCTCAAATAACTTCCACTTACGGCGACCCTCGTCGTAAATGCGTCCTGTCCATGCACGTTTCGTTGGGTCACACTCAGCTTGGTATCCAAAAACCTTGTTAGGTTGAACGTGACAACGGAGCATCACACCACTGTTAGCAGGGCCCACTTCGGGCAACTGAATTTCCACTTTAAGCTCAAAGTCAGAGTAAGTTTTTTCCGTGGTCAGAAAAAACTTCCGATTCGCCGTAAGATGGATCTCACCATCAACAACTACCGCTGTTCCGTGTTTGTATGGGTTTTTCCAGCCCGTGAGATCTTTTCCGTTGAAGAGAGGCGTCCACTGCCCAGCCGTATCTTTTTGGATGGGCGCTTGCTTTTCTTCGCCGGTTGCAAGATTTGGGAAGTAGATAGCAGTGAGGCAAAGCGCGGTAATGATCGCGGATATCGAACGAGTAAACTTTATCATGGGTCAGATGCTTATGTGTTGGGCGTTCGGGGTCAAGGAGCAAGTCGTGAGACGAAACGCTGACACTCGATCATTCGTTTGTTATTAAATTTGAACTCAGTATTTCTATTTCGTAAATTTGCTTTGTGAAAAATAGAATCTACCACCCAGTCGTTGTCGCCGTTATGCTGGCATTTTCGTGTTCCCTGACTTTATCAGAAGCTTCCGAGGCCAATAAGGTGGCTTGTGTGGGCGATAGCATCACGTTCGGCGCAGGAGTAAAAAACAGAGGGGCAAACAGTTACCCAGTGCAACTGGGAAAATTGCTTGGGCAGGATTACCAGGTGAAAAACTTTGGAGTAAACGGAGCGACGATGCTCAAGAAGGGTGACAAGCCATACTGGAAGCTGGGTGCCTATAAAGCTGCTCTCAAGTTTGAACCAGATGTCGTAGTGATCAAACTGGGCACCAACGACACCAAACCACACAATTGGAAACACAAAGCCGATTACGTTGCTAACTACCTAGAAATGATCAGCAGCTTTAAAGCACTGAAAAGTAAACCTACTATCTGGGTCTGTTACCCAGTGCCCGCCTATCCAGAGCGGTGGGGAATCTCGGATAAAACGATCAGAACTGAAGTGAAACCGTTGCTAGATGCTGTCGCAAAAGAATCCAATGTCAAAATCATCGATCTTTACACCGCGCTGAGCGACAAGCCCAAGCTATTTCCGGATAAGATCCACCCGAACGCTGCTGGAGCCAAAATCATCGCGGAGACTGTGCACAAAGCGATTGCCGCCCAACCAGCGGCCCTAGTCCCAGCACAATAATCGTGCGCTGAGTGCTTTGATTGACATCGGGCTGAAAATACCTCAATAGAAACACCTGCCAAACCGCAGAGCGCTGCGTCGGTTACCTTATGGAGCTGGCGCGGCATTAGATAGAGGTCTCCGGCTGCTCCGCCGGGGATCTCTTTTATTCTAGATAGAACAAAGGAAATATCAGCGGCTAGTCGTTGCAACATAGATGCAATGCCGCGCACGTTTTGATTTCTCGTGGGGTTTCGCGGCGTGTGCTTCAACATGAAATCCAGCTTTCGTTAGGCATTTCTTAAACTTTGGTGCAGGCTCAGAGAGCCAGTAGGCCACACAGCCGTTAGGTTTGATAATACTCTTTATTTTTGCCAAAAAGCTTTGAGAGTACAGACGTGCATTACCAGCGGTAATCAAATCGTCAGGTGTATTATCGATATCGAGCAGCAGAGCATCGTAGCTACTCTTGTTTTTGCTGGAAATAATATCAAACAAGTCACCTTGCGTGATTTTTGTCCGCGGGTCTTCTAACAAAGGCCCGTTATGCTCGACAAGAAATGTCCTATTCCACTCGATCAGCGGTGGCATCAGCTCAGCAACCTCCACCATCGCCGGTTTGCCAACCAATTCCAACGTCCGCTTCAATGTGAACCCGAGCCCAAGTCCACCGATCAAAACTTGAGGCCGCTCAGGTCTTGTTGACTTACCTTCAAGAAGTCTCGCACAACCCACCTCGGCGAGCATCTCCTCGGAGAACGTCAGAGCCGTGCTCATCAGCTCGAAGCCATTATACTTCAGGTAAAATTTACCGTCATGCTTGTGCAGTGAAAACACCGTACCGTCAGACATTTTTGACTCACCGAGTGTTACGTAGGGCTTCATGGATGTATGCTTTAAGAAAAAGCGAGCGCTTCAACAAGCTTGGTTATGCTTGCTGCTAGGGATAGATCTTCTCCAGCTCCTCAGGCGTAAAGACCGTTTGCCTATCTTTAAAGCGATTTCTGACTTTCAAGATCGTGGCAGCATCAACGGCATTCTTGCGGTTGTTCCATGCGTGGCGGACAAAAGTCGCGACGTCCGCGAGATGCGCATCGGTGATCTCAGGGGCGTCTTTAAGCCCAGGCATCGCGGCGGCGGGCGTATATTTTTTCCCATTCACGGTGATTGGGCCAACCATGCCGTGAAGCAAAATTGCGGCGAGCTTTTCTTTCGAACCAGTTACCCACTCAGATTTCACTAACGGCGGACCCAGATTTTCAAGACCATTACCATCTGCGCCGTGGCACGCCATGCAGTTGGTTAGGTAGAATTTTTCTCCTCGCTGGTATGACTCACGGTGTGCCTTGTTCCCCGGTGGCTTGTAGGCGGCGGCGGTCGTCTTCGGAGTCAGACAATGTTCAAGGTATTTGAGAAACTTGCCGTCTTTAAAGTCATCACCTAACAGATTTTGGAACTCTTTTTCACGGCCAGCAAGCCCACTGATCACAGCCTCACGGAAATACGGGGC